>SEEY01000101.1 GCA_004211235.1 Rubrivivax sp. | reverse complement strand
ATCTCGACGTCCAGCGTGATGACGTCCGGGTTCAGCGTGCGGATCATCTCGCGCGCCAGCAGCGGGTCTGCTGCCGCGCCGATGCATTCCATGTCGGTCTGGCGGTTGATGATTTCGGTCAGGATGGATCGCACCAGCGCGGAGTCGTCCACCACCACGACTTTGGTCTTGGCCATGTCGGGTTTCTCCGGGGTCAGAACAGATCGATGGAGCCGCCGCTGCTGGCGACGGGCTGCACCTTTTGAATTGCGGCCTTGTCCTGCTGAACCAGCGCGTCGGTGTTGGTCGGGGCCAGGCGCTTGACCATGGCCTTGCCGCTCGCCGGCAGGAAGCAGACCTTGCGAGGGTACACATCCATCACGTCCTTGGACACGATGGGAATGCGCTCGAGTTTCAGAAAGTCGATGACGAAGTTGGTGTTGCGCTCGCCCACGTTCAGCGAGTTCATCCCCGAGATCACGGCGCCGCCGCCGAAGATCTTGGCTTCCATGCGCGCCTTGCTGGCACCGCGCTTCATCATCTCGTTGATCAGCAGTTCCATGGCGAACGAGCCGTAGCGGCCGGAGTCGCCGTTGCCTTCGGGCAGCATGAAGTGGTTCATGCCACCGACCTTGGCCGTGCGGTCCCACAGGCAGGCGGCGATGCAGGAGCCGAGCGTCGTCATGACGAGCAGGTCCTCCGTGTCGACGAAATACTCGCCGGGCAGGATCTTGACGGCAGCGTTCTTGAAGTGGGCGTCGTAGAAGAAGAACGACGCTTCGCCCTGCTTGCGCGGCTGGGATTTGAGCTGGTTGACCTTGGCCACGGCAACCGGGTTGCCATGGCCGATGGTCGACATCGATGCGAGTGGGGTACTCATGTCAGGGGCGCCCCGTCGCTTGCAGCCACGGGTGCACCGGCTTCGTGGCCGGTGACGCGAGCGAGCTTGAAGGGAATGTCATGTCAGACCCGTTCGTAAATGGTTTTGCCGCGCAGCTTGAACAGGTCGCGGGATTCGGTGAAGTTCTCGGAGTGGCCGACAAAGAGCAGGCCGCCCGGCCGCATCACGCGATGGATGCGCTCCAAAACCTTGCGCTGTGTCGGCGCATCGAAATAGATCATCACGTTGCGGCAGAACACCATGTGAAAGGGGTCGCCGAGCTGCCACTGCGCGTCCATCAGGTTCAACGGGCGGAAGTCCACCCAGCGCTGCAGGTCGGGCTTGACGCGGATCTTGCCGGAATTGGCCCCCGTGCCGCGCATGAAGAAGGTCTTCAGCCGCGTGGCATCCAGGCCGCGCGAATCGGCGTTGTAGACAGCGCGCTTCGCGGCTGCCAGCACATTGGTGTCGATGTCGCTGGCCACCAGCTGCACCGACGCACCCGGCCCCAGGGCCTCGCTGCAGGTCATCAGGATGGAATAGGGTTCCTCGCCGGTGGACGCCGCGCAGCACCAGATGCGCACGCCCTTGCCGACGTAGGGCTTGAGGTCATCCTTCAAGGCGTGGAAGTGGTGTTCCTCGCGAAAGAACGAAGTCAGGTTGGTCGTCAGGCAGTTGACGAACTCCTGCCACTCGACGGCGCCCGAGGGGCCGCTGGACGCTTCCAGCCATTGCAGATAGTTCCCGAAGCTCTTGTGCCCCGTCTCGCGCAGTCGGCGCGACAGCCGGCTGTAGACCATGGCGTGCTTGCCATCGTGCAGGCTGATGCCGGCGTGCTTGTAGATCAGTTCGCGCACACGATCGAAGTCGGCCTTGCTGAAGCTGAACTCGTGGTCGAGGGATTCGCCGCCATGGGCGAGGTCGTGTGCGGGCATTGGGAAGGATCGGATTTGTAGGCGCTCGCAGCAGGTCTGACGTGGCGCGCCGATTCTGCACTGCAGGGTCCGTTGTACGTCCGTCCTCCGGGCCGCGATAGTGGAAACAGGCCTCAGGAACGTGCCTGTTTCACGACCTGGGCGCGAGGGCTGCACTGCTAGACTGACCCGACACCACAATCCCCCAGCCGCTCGCCACACCGCCAGCCTTTGGAACACCGCCATCCTGCCCCCGCACTCATCGATGCCACCGCGCTCGATCTGGATCAGGCCCTGCAGCTGCTGCAGCAGGCCGGGGCGCTGCTTCCGGATCAGGCGCCGTTCACGGCTGCGTGGCTGCAGTCCGTGCTCGATGCGCTGTGCGATCTGTCAAGCAAGGATGCGCTGACCGCGCTCGTCAACCGCCGCAGTTTCGAGATGGCGCTGGCCCGTGAGGTCGACCGCGTCGCCCGCTCCGGCGAAGCGGCCCTGCTGCTGATGATCGACATCGATCACTTCAAGGCCGTCAACGACACCTATGGCCATGTCGCCGGCGACCATGTCATCCGCGCCGTCTCGAATGCCATCGCGCAGACCGTGCGGCCCATGGATCTCGTGGCCCGTGTCGGCGGCGAGGAGTTCGCCATCATCCTGCCCAACTGCGCGACCCATGTGGGCCTGGCTGTGGCCGAGCGCGTGCGCGAGCGGGTTTCGGAGCTCAGCATCGAGGTCGGGCCGGGGCAGATGCTCAATGTCACCGTCAGCCTGGGCGGCGCGTTTGCCCCGCAGTGGGTGCGTTCGTCGCCGCTGCTGTGGACCGAGCGCGCCGACCGCCAGCTCTACCGCGCCAAGGCCGAAGGCCGCAACCGCGCCTGTCTCGAACCCCAGATCGACTCCCAGGTCAGCGCCGAAGAAAAGGGCATGTTGTTCGCCTCCCTGAATCTCGACATGCAACAGGACCTGCCATGAGCATGATCAACGATCCTGCCGCACCACGCCCGGCTCGTGCCGGAGCCCGCACGCTGGCCGTCACCAGCGGCAAGGGCGGTGTGGGCAAGACCTTTGTCACCGCCAACCTTGCAGCAGCGCTGGCCGCCCGCGGCCAGAAGGTGCTGGTGCTGGACGCCGACCTGGGCCTGGCCAACCTGGACGTGGTGCTCAACCTGCATCCCAAGCTGACGCTTCACGATGTCTTCACCGAAAAGGCGACGCTGGAGCAGGCCATCCTGCCGGCGCCCGGCGGCTTCAGCGTGCTGCTGGCCGGCTCGGGCATGGTGGAGTACTCGCGGCTGACGCCGGAGGTGCGCGACAAGCTGCTGCACATCATCGAGCTCGTCAAACCGCGCTTCGACTGGGTGCTGCTCGACACCGGTGCCGGCATCTCCGACGTGGTGCTGTTCGCGGTGTCGCTGGCGACGGACGTGCTCGTCGTCGCCACGCCCGAGCCCACGTCGCTGACCGATGCCTACGCGACGATCAAGGTGCTGGCCACGCAGCAGGAGCGCCGCCACGTCGGCCTGGTCGTCAACCAGGCCAACCGCGTCGGCGAGGGCAAGCTGATCTGCGGCCAGCTGCAGCAGGTGCTGCAGCGCTTCGTCGGCCCGACGCCGGGGCAGACGTTCCGGCTTGAGCTCTACGGTGAGATCAAGGCCGACGTGGCCGTCAAGCAGGCCGTGCTGAAGCGCCAGCTGATGCTGGAGCATTACCCCGGCTGCGATGCAGCCCAGGCCATCAAGGCGCTGGCCGGCAAGGTGCTCGCCTGAGCCGCTCGACTGGCCGGGCCCGCGCGCCCGGCAGAATTTCCAGCCCGTGACTGCAGCCCCGACCCCGCCACCACCGCCAGAACCGGCGACAGCCTTCGACTGGATCGGCGGCGAGGCGCGCGTGCGCGAACTCGTCGACCGCTTCTACGACCTGATGGAACTGGAGCCGGGCTACGCGCGACTGCGTGCGGCGCACGGCGACACGCTGGCGTCCGCGCGCGACAGGCTGTTCTGGTTCCTCTGCGGCTGGCTGGGCGGGCCGGACCACTACATCAGCCGTTTTGGCCACCCGCGCCTGCGGGCACGCCATTTGCCCTTCCGTATCGGCATCGCCGAGCGTGACGAGTGGCTGGCCTGCATGGGTCAGGCGATGCAGGAAGTGGGAGTGGATCCGGCGCTGCGCGACCGGCTGGCGGAATCTTTTGCCGGTACGGCTGACTGGATGCGCAACGTCGGTCGTTGATATCTAACTGCCCCCGGCAACGGGAGGCTGCTCACCTGGCATGCGCCTCGATGAACGCTGAATCAGAAGAATCCCTGGTCCTGGTGGTGGACGACAACCTGGACGCCGCCGAAGTGCTGGCCCTGTTGATCGAGGTAGAAGGCTTCGCCGCTGCCACGGCCCGCACCATCAGCGAGGCGCGCGAATCCGTCGTGCAGCGGCGGCCCCGGTTGATCCTGCTGGACCTCAACCTGCCGGATGGCAACGGGATGAGCCTGCTGGCCGAGCTGAAGAACGATCTGCACACGTCGGGCATCGAGGTCGTCATGGTCAGTGGCATGGTCGACGATCGCGTCCGGGAGGAAGCCCACCTGCTCGGCGCCAGCGCCTTCGTCACGAAGCCGATGAATCATGCGCAGTTGGTCGGCCTGCTGGAAACGGTGCGCTAGACCACAGCCGGCCGCAACGTCATGACGCCCGCTCTCCCGGACTGCGCCAGCGAACCGATCCGTGTGCCCGGCGCCATCCAGCCGCATGGCTGGCTGCTGTCGGTCGACGCGGAAGATGGGTCGCTCGTTGCCTGGAGCGACAACTGGACCGAGCTGTTCGGTGAGTCGCCTGCCGAGCCGCTGAGGGAATTCGCCCACTCCCTTCAGCATGAGACGGCGCGGCTGATCGATGGCGAGGGCGCCTTGTCGCTGGGCGTCAACCGCCTCTCGGCGCGCATGCTGCACGTCTCGGCGCACCGCCTGGATGGGTTGCTGCACCTGGAGCTCGAGCCCTCGGCGTCCGACCTCGGCGCCCAGGCGCCGCTGTACGGCATCGCCCGCCAGACCGTGCCGCAACTGCAACGCGCGGCATCGGTGCAGGACGCCTGTGATGTCGTCACGGCGGCGATGAAGCGGCTGACGGGGTTCGGCCGCTGCCTCATCTACCGCTTCAATGCCGACGGCCATGGCGAGGTGTTGAGCGAGGCCACGGACGCGGGCTACGACAGCTACCTGAACCACCATTTCCCCGCCAGCGACATCCCCGCCCAGGCACGTGCGCTGTACCGGCTCAACCTGCTGCGGCTGATCCCCGACGCGAACTACACCCCGGTGCCTGTGCGCTATGCGGATGGCCGGCCCACGGCGCTGGCGCTCGACCTGTCGCAGGCGCAGCTGCGCAGCGTGTCGCCGGTGCACCTGGAGTACATGCGCAACATGGGCACGCTGGCGTCGATGTCGGTGTCCATCCTCGTGCGCGGCGAGCTGTGGGGTCTGGTGTCCTGCCACAACCACGAGCCGCACTTCCTGTCCTACCAGACGCGCATGGCCTGCGAGCACCTTGGCCAGCTGCTGTCGCTGCAGATCGAGGCCAAGGAAGAGAACGAGCAGGTCAACGAACAGTTGCGGCTGCGTCAGCTCACGCTGGCCATGGTGGCTCACCTGGCGGACAGCGATGCGACGCTGCAGCGCCTGGTGGCCGAGCCCGGCCCGCTGCTGCGGCTGGGCCGAGCGGCGGGCGCGGCCGTCATCCTCAACGAGCAATGCTGGCGCGTGGGCGACACGCCCGATGAAGCCGCCGTGCTGCGCCTGGGCGAGTGGCTGGGCGGGCGCATCGATGAGGTCTGGCACACCGACAGGCTGGCGCTGGACGCGCCCGAACTGGCGGGCCACGACCCCCGCATGGCCGGCGTGCTGGCCATCTCCATCTCGCGGCTGCACCGTCATTACGTGGTGTGGTTCCGGCCCGAGATCGCGCAGACCTTCACCTGGGCCGGAGACCCGCGCAAGCAGGCGGCCCAGGCGGGCGCGCAGCTGCATCCGCGCCGCAGCTTTGCGGCCTGGGTCGAGCATGTCAGCGGACGTTCGGCGCCCTGGAGCGCGGCCGAGGCGCATGCGGCGCTGGAGCTTCGCCATGCGCTGATCGGCATCGTGCTGCGCCGGGCCGAGGAAATGGCCGAGGTGGCCGGCGAACTGGGCCGCGTCAACAAGGAGCTGGAAGCCTTTTCGTACACCGTGTCGCACGACCTGCGTGCGCCGATGCGCCACATCTCGGGCTTCGTCGATCTGGTGATGGAGATGGATGGCGCCGGCCTGAGTGAACGCGCCCGGCGCTATCTGGCGCATGTCAAGGAGGCCTCGGCACACGCGGGCCTGCTGGTCGATGCGCTGCTGGAGTTCTCCCGCATGGGCCGCCTGGCGCTGAAGTGCAGCTGGGTGAACACGGAAGCGCTCGTCGACGACCTCATTGCCGAGCACGCCACCGTGGATCGCGAGAAGCGCGAAGGGCGGGTCGAATGGGTGGTGCAGCGCCCGCTGCCACGGCTGTGGGCCGACCCCGTGCTCCTCCAGGTGGCGCTGCGCAACCTCATCGGCAACGCGGTCAAGTACAGCCGCACGCGCGAGGTCTCGCGCATCGAGATCACGCCGATCAAGGACGAGCGCGGCGCCGGCCTCAGCGTCAGCGACAACGGTGTCGGGTTCCAGATGAAATATGCCGACAAGCTGTTCGGCGTTTTCCAGCGCCTGCATCGCAGCGAGGCGTTCGAGGGCACGGGCATCGGCCTGGCCAGCGTGCGCCGGATCATTGAGAAACACGGTGGCAGCGTCGAGGCTTTCGGCGAGGTCGAGCGCGGTGCGCGCTTCGGCTTCGTGGTGCCGCTACCGGATTGAATGGAGTCGAGAAGCCATGCACAACCCCGCCCCGCTCAAGCCCATCCTGCTGGTTGAGGATGACGCGCGAGACCTGGAACTGACGCTGGTCGCGCTCGAAAAGAGCCAGCTCGCCAACGAGGTCATCATCGTGCGCGACGGCGCCGAAGCACTGGACTACCTCAACCGGGAAGGCGCCCACGCCGGGCGCCCCGAGGGCAATCCCGCCGTCGTGTTGCTGGACCTGAAGCTGCCCAAGGTCAACGGTCTCGAGGTGCTCAGTGCCGTGCGCAGCACCGCGGCGCTGAAGAGCATTCCGGTCGTCATGCTGACGTCGTCCCAGGCCGAATCCGACGTCGTGCAGAGCTACGAGCTGGGCGTCAATGCCTACGTCGTGAAGCCCGTCGAGTTCAAGCAGTTCGTGACGGCCATCTCGGAGATGGGCATGTTCTGGGCCGTGCTGAACGAGCCGCCTCCCGGTTCCCTGCGCACGGCGCGTCGCTATGAGTGAGGCGGTGGCGGGCGGCAGGGCAGCCGCTTCCGGCCTGCAGGTGCTGCTGCTGGAGGATTCGGTCTTCGATGCCGAGCTGCTGGGCGCATCGCTGGACTCGGCGGGCCTGCAGGCGCAGGTCACCTGGGTCCAGGACGAAGCCGGCTTCAAGCAGGCCCTGCAGGCGCAGCGCTTCGACATCATCCTGTCCGACTACCAGCTGCCCGAGTTCAACGGCGCCGAGGCGCTCGACCATGCCCGTGAGGCGGCGCCGCAGACGCCCTTCATCTTTGTCTCCGGTGTCATCGGCGAGGAGAACGCGGTCGAGCTGCTCAAGCGCGGCGCGACGGACTACGTCACCAAGGGGCGGCTGTCGCGGCTGCCGCTGGTCATCGAGCGCGCGCTGCGTGAGGTCGCTCAGCGGGAGGCGCAGGAGCGCGTGCAGGCCCAGCTGCGCGAGGCCGATGCGCTCTATGCGCGCGTGGTCGACTCGCTGCATGACTACGCCGTCGTGCTGCTTGATCGCGGCGGGCTGATCCGCGGCTGGAACCGCGCGGCCGGCAGCATGTTCGGCCGCACGCTGGACGAGGTGCGGGGCCAGTCGGCGGAGATGCTGTTCTCGCCGGACGACCGCGCGGCCGGCGTGCTGGCGCGGGAGATGGCCACGGCGCTGGCCGCCGGCTCGGCGCGCGACGACCGCTGGCTGATGCGCAAGGACGGCACGCGGCTGCGCGCTGAAGGGGTGGTGACGCCCATCTACAGCGCTGCCAGCGAGCACACCGGCTTCTCCAAGATCGTGCGCGACGTGACCGCCACCTACGAGGCGTCGGTGCAATTGCGCCAGGCCAAGGAGGAAGCCGAGCGCAGCAACGAGTTGAAGGACCAGTTCCTGGCGGTGCTGTCGCACGAATTGCGCTCGCCGCTGAGCGCCATCAGCGGCTGGGCCGACATCCTGGAAAAGCATGCCCGGGGGGACGGGCTGCTCGCCAAGGCCGCGCTCGTCATCCGCCGCAATGCGCAGCTGCAGACGCGCATGATCAACGAGCTGCTCGACATGAGTGCCGTCGTCGCCGGCAAGCTGGCGCTGCAACGCGAGACGCTCGACCTGGCGGCGCTGACGGGCGAGACGCTGCTGAGCCATCTGCATGTCGCGCAGGCGCGCAACATCACGCTGGAGTGCCGCTGCGATGCGGTGCTGTGGGTGGCGGGCGATGCGCAGCGGCTCACCCAGGTCATCTCCAACCTCGTCGGCAACGCGCTGAAGTTCAGCGCCGATGGGACGCAGGTGCTGGTCACCACGGGCCTGGACGACGACGGCATGGTGCGGCTGTCCGTGCAGGACAGCGGCCGCGGCATCTCGCCCGACTTCCTGCCACATGTGTTCGACCGCCTGCGCCAGGAGGACGGCTCGCGCACGCGCAAGGCCGGCGGCCTCGGGCTGGGTCTGGCCATCGCACAGGCGATCGTCAAGCTGCACGGCGGCCAGATCGGGGCGCACAGCGACGGGCCGGATCAGGGCGCGCGCTTCGACGTCCGGCTGCCTGTCGCGCCGCCGCCGCCCGTGCAGCCCGCCGCCGCATCACTGCCGAACAGCGGCGGCGTGCCGAGGCTGGACGGCGTGCGCGTGCTGCTTGTCGACGACGAGGATGACGCACGCGACGTCGGCCTTGCGGTGCTGCGCGAGTTGGGCGCCGACGTGACCGCAGCCGGCCTGGCGAGCGAGGCGCTGGCGTTGCTTGAGACCCAGGCGTTCGACGTGCTCGTCTCCGACATCGGCATGCCGGAGATGGACGGGCTGTCGCTGATGCGGGCCGTGCGTCGTGAGCCGGCCACCGCCCACCTGCCTGCCGTGGCGCTGACGGCCTTTGCGATGCTGCCGGATCGGCAGGCCGGCCTGGCCGCGGGTTTCCAGTGCTACGTGGCCAAACCCATCGACATCGACAAGCTCGGCCATGCGATCCGGGAGGCGATGCAGGCACCGGTCACGGTGCCCGCTCAGTAGACGGGGCGCTGCGGCGCCCGTAGGGGCCGACGCCATCCCGGCGTCGACCCCAGGGCTGCAGATCAGTCCAGGCGGAACGCGAAGTCCTGCTGGAACATTGCGTCGCCCTGGCATTGGTAGCCGGCGAGCGCCGATTCCACCGAGCGCTGCAGCGAGCGCCGGGTCTTGCCATCCAGCACGCCCTGGGCGACACGGAAGTCGCTGCCGACAACGCGGCCGCCACGCACGGTGGCCATCACCTGCAGCACGGCTTCGCCGGCCCAGTTGACGGCGGGCACTTCGGGCTTGGGCATGACGGAGCAGACCGCGCCGGGCGTTTGTACCTGCGTCTTCGCGGCCGGCTGCGGCGGTGCGATGGTGCCCACGACTGCGGGCCCGGTTGGGGTCTGCGGCCCTGCGTCAGGCCGCATCGGCACCGTGTTGATGACTGGGTCCGGCGTGACGAAGACGTCATCCGGAATGGGCACTGGGATGGTTGGAATGTCTCTCATCACCGGCTTGTCCACCAGCCGTGGCTCGGGCTTCGGCGGCTCGGGTTGCAGCTCGGGCGGCAGCGGCTTCAGCGTGATGGGTTGCGGCGGCGCGGTCGGCACATGAATGAGCCCGGCGCTGAAGCCGTAGATCGCGGCCAGGTGCACGGCCACCACCAGGCCGACCCCCACATAGCT
>SEEY01000753.1 GCA_004211235.1 Rubrivivax sp. | reverse complement strand
CGTGCCCATGCCCCTGGATCATCTGGCTTGCTTCACCCCGGCCGATCTGGCCGGTCGCACCCCGCCCGAGCTGGGGGCTTTCCGCTGGAAGCTGCTGGCGCAGGGAGACTCCTGGTTCTCGAACTCGCGCGACAAGCTCAACGCGCACGCCAACCTGCTGCAGGAGCTGGTGTTCAAGTCCAGCGCCGCGGCCGTCAATTGCGCCGGCACCGGCGACACGCTCTCGCACCTGGTGGACCTGCAGTCCGCGCCCGACTTCGTGCAGCTGCTGAGCGGCGCGGACGCGCCGGTCTGGGACGGCGTGCTGCTGTCCGTCGGCGGCAACGACCTGATCGCCGCGGCGCGAATCCCGGCGCACGACGGCCACGGCGAGCTGATCCCGCTGCATCTGCGCCTGCTGCGCCACCAGACGGAATGGGGCGCGCCGTCCGCTGGCGTGGCACGCTATTTCTCGGAGCCCGGCTGGACGACCTACGCCGGCTATATGCGCGCCAACGTCAAGCATCTGCTGTCGCTGCGAGATCAGGGGGCCTCGGCGGCCAAGCCGGTCTTCATGCACTGCTATGCCGTGCCCATGCCCCGCCCCGCGGGCGCCGCGGGCAGCGACGACCTGGGCGCGGGCGGACCCTGGCTCTACCCGGCACTGAAGGCCTACGGCGTGCCCTCGGCCGACTGGGCGGCGGTGAGCCGGCTGATGGTCTTCCACCTCGCGCAACTGCTGAAGGGCATGGCCGCCGACAAGGAAAACTTCCCCGGCCTGTTCGTGTTCGACTCGACAGCCGTGCCGCTGGCGCTGGCCGCACCCGGATCGACCGGCATCAGCGGCGACTGGCACAACGAGATCCACCTCAACCACAGCGGCTGCTTCAAGATCGCGCGCGCCTGGAGTGAGGCGATCGAGCTGGTGCTGGAGGGCAAGCACCTGATCCCGGTCCCCACGGGCCGCAAGGGCCGGGGCAGCAACGCCGGCAACAGCTGACCGCGCCGGGTCAGCGGTCGACCGGCTTCAGGTCGTCGGAGCGCGCCAGGTCGAGCAGGTGCTCGACCTCTTCCTTGTGCTGCACCAGGTTGCGCTGGTGCCAGCGGCGAATCGCCCACATCGTGCCGGCCACGACCACGCCGAAGATGGTGATGGCACCGAAGGCCGACAGGCCGAAGCGCGTCATGGCCGTGTAGAAGGCGCCCAGGCCGAGGATGCAGGCCTGCTCGTTGAAGTTCTGCACCGCGATGCTGCGGCCGGCGCCCATCAGGTTGTGGCCGCGGTGCTGCAGCAGCGCGTTCATCGGCACCACCATGTAGCCGCCGATGCCGCCCAGCAGGATCAGGAAGGGCGCCGCCACCCAGACGTTGGTGATCATGTTCATGAAGATCACCAGCAGGCCCATGGCGATGCCGAGCGGGATGACGGAGGTGGCGCGGTCCAGACGGCAGTACATCGACGCGACGACCGCGCCCACCGCGGTGCCGATGGCCACCACACCGACGAGCGAAGACGCCTGCTGCGTGCCGTAGCCCAGCGCCGCCGCGGCCCAGGCCAGCACGATGTAGCGCAGGTTGCCGCTGACACCCCAGAACAGCGTGGTCGTGGCCAGCGAGATCTGGCCGAGCTTGTCCTGCCAGAGCCGGCTGTTGCAGGCGGAGAAGTCACGCACCAGGCCGGTCAGGCTGTGGGCGATGGGCTGCAGCGGCGCCTCGGTGCGCGGGATGCGCAGATTGAAGATGGCCGCCAGCACGTAAAGGATGACCAGGCTGGCGATGGCCGCCTCGGGCGGGGTGTCGATGCCGGTATCCAGCATCGGCATGTCGAAGCCCAGCAGCATGTGCGACATGCGGTCGCCGATGAGCTGGCCGCCCAGCAGCACGCCGAGGATGATGGAGCCGATGGTCAGGCCTTCGATCCAGCCGTTGGCCTTGACGAGCTGGGACGGCGGCAGCAGCTCGGTCAGGATGCCGTACTTGGCCGGCGAGTAGGCCGCGGCGCCGAGGCCGACGATGGCATAGGCCGCCAGCGGATGGGTGCCGAACAGCATCATCAGGCAGCCCACCACCTTGATGGTGTTCGAGAAGAACATCACCTTGCCCTTGGGCACCGCGTCGGCGAATGCACCGACGAAGGGCGCGAGCACCACGTAGAAG
>SEEY01000100.1 GCA_004211235.1 Rubrivivax sp. | reverse complement strand
GGCTATGACGACGCGCTGGACAGCCAGCTCGACCACGTCATCCCGGCGCTCAACAAGCGCGGCCTGCATGCCAGCTTCTACATCCCCATCAACGGCCCGACGCTGCCCGGCCGCCAGAACGAATGGAAGGCTGCCGCCGCCGCCGGCCATGAGCTGGGCAATCACAGCCTCTTCCACGGCTGCTCGGCCAAGGGGCCGGGCCGCGAATGGGTGCTCCCCTACCGTGATCTCGACAAGCAGACGCCGGCCCAGGTGCAGGAGCAGGTGATCGCGGCCAACACCTGGCTGCAGAGCCTGGATGGCAGGAAGAAGCGGACCTTCACGCCGCCCTGCCTGGACTTGACTGCGGGCGGCCAGGATTTCGTCAAGGCGCTGCAGCCGCACTTCGTCGCCTACCGGGCCGCCACGCCGGCCATGGTCACCGACACCGCGGCGTTCGACCCCTATGCGGTGCCGGTCTACTTCGTCGAAGGCATGACCGGTGCGCAGCTGATCGCCCTGGTCGAGAAGGCGGCGTCCCAGGGGGCGTTCGTGGCGCTGCTCTTCCACGGCGTCGGCGCCGAGCACCTGAGCGTGACGCGTGAGGCCCATGACGAGCTGCTGGATCACCTGGCCAGGAACAAGGGGCGCTTCTGGACCGACACGATGGTCACGGTGATGGAGAACGCGCGCGCCCAGGCTGGGAAGTGAGGCAGAGCGCCGACAATGCCGGCATGAGTTCGCCCAAGTCCGTCCTGTTCGGCTTCCATGCCGTCACCGTCCGCCTCAAGACCCACCCGGCCTCCGTTGCGGAGGTCCATTTCGACCCCTCCCGGCGTGACCAGCGCATGCGCGCCTTTGTCGAGCGCGCCAAGGAGGCCGGCGCCAAGCTGGTGGAGAGCAGCGACGAGCGCCTGAGCCAGATGGCCGGCAGCCCGCGCCACCAGGGCGTCGTCGCCCGCGTGCAGGCGCTGGCGCAGCCGCACTCGCTGGACGACGTGCTGGACGCGGTGGAAGGCCCGCCGCTGGTGCTGGTGCTCGACGGCGTGACCGATCCGCACAACCTGGGTGCCTGCCTGCGCGTGGCCGATGGCGCGGGCGTGCATGCCGTCGTCGCCCCCAAGGACCGCGCCGTCGGCCTGAACGCGACGGTGGCCAAGGTGGCCAGCGGCGCGGCCGAGACGGTGCCGTACCTGATGGTCACCAACCTGGCACGCACCTTGAATGAGCTGAAGGAGCGCGACATCTGGGTCGTCGGTCTGTCGGACCAGGCCGAGCGCTCGATCTACGACATCGACTTCAAGCGCCCGATTGCGCTGGTGATGGGTGCCGAAGGGGAGGGCATCCGGCAACTGACGGCCAAGACCTGCGACGAACTCGTGCGCATCCCGATGGCCGGCGCGGTCGAAAGCCTGAACGTGTCGGTGGCGTCGGGCGTCTGCCTGTACGAGGTGCTGCGCCAGCGTTCGACATCGGGCAGTCGATAATTCTGACTATCTAGAAAAATTTGGAGTCGCCGCCATGGCCGTCATCGAAGTCAAGCATCCGCTCGTCAAGCACAAGATCGGCCTGATGCGCGAGGCGGAGATCTCGACGAAGAAATTCCGCGAGCTGACCGGCGAGGTGGCGCGGCTGCTCTGCTACGAGGCAACGGCCGACTTCCCGCTGGAGAAGACGACGATCAACTGCTGGAGCGGCCCGGCGGAGATCGACCAGATCGCTGGCCGCAAGGTCACGGTCGTGCCCATCCTGCGTGCGGGCATGGGCATGCTGGATGGCGTGCTCGACATCCTGCCCAACGCCAAGGTGTCGGTCGTCGGCCTGGCCCGCGACCACGAGACGCTCAAGCCGGTCAACTACTTCGACAAGTTCGTCGGCAACCTGGAAGCCCGCACGGCGCTCATCATCGACCCGATGCTGGCCACGGCCGGCAGCATGATCGCGACGGTCGACCTGCTGAAGGCTCGCGGCTGCAAGGATGTGCGCGCTCTGGTGCTGGTGGCCGCACCGGAGGGCGTGACGGCCCTGGAAAGCGCCCAC
The DNA here is from genome assembly GCA_004211235.1 of Rubrivivax sp. The sequence goes on along the minus strand of SEEY01000100.1, from coordinate 7,783 downwards.
CCCGACGTGCGTTGCTGGACGGCGGCCATCGACAGCCACCTGAACGAGGTGGGCTACATCATCCCGGGGCTGGGCGACGCGGGCGACAAGATCTTCGGAACCACGCAAGGCTAGTCATCGGGCGAGCACCTCGCGCAAGGCCAGGCGCAGCAGCGCCACGCCCTCGTCCAGTTCCGCCGCGCTGATGTTCAGCGCCGGCATCAGCCGGATCAGGTGAGGGCGGGGCGCATTGAGCAGCAGGCCCACGGGTTCGAGAGCCTGAGCCGCAGCGACCACAGCCGCTGCCACGTCGCTGGGCAGCACCAAGGCCCGCAACAACCCCAGGCCCCGTTCGCCCACCAGGTCGAATTCCCCCACGATGGCTCGCAGGCCTGAAGACAACTGCTCGGCGCGCTCTCGCACACCGGCCAGGAACGCTTCGCTGCAGACCTCGTTCACCACGGCCAGCCCCACGGCCGCCATCAGCGGGTTGCCGCAGAAGGTGCCGCCCTGGTCGCCGGGCTCGAAGCAGTTCAAGGCTTCCTTGCACAGCAGCGCCGCCAGCGGCACGCCGCCGCCCAGGCCCTTGGCCAGCGTCATCACGTCGGGCTCGATGCCGAAGTGCTCGTAGGCGAAGGCATGGCCGCAGCGGCCGATGCCGGTCTGCACCTCGTCGGCGATGAGCAGCACGCCGCGCTCGGCGGTCAGGGCGCGCAGCTCGCGCACGAAGCCTGCATCGGCGACGACGACGCCCGCCTCGCCCTGCACGAACTCGATCATCACCGCCACCGTGCGCGCCGTGATGGCGCGCTCGACCGAGGCGATGTCGTTGAGCCGCGCCTTGGCGAAGCCGGTGGGCATGGGCGGGTAGATCTCGCCCCAGCCCGGCTTGCCCGAGGCGCTCATCATGGCCAGCGTGCGGCCATGAAACCCCTGCTCGAAGCCGATGACCTCATGCGCGCCGCCCCGCGTGCGGCTGCCCCAGCGCCGCGCCAGCTTGACGGCGCCTTCGTTGGCCTCCGCACCCGAACTGGCCAGGAAGACGCGGTCGAAGCAGCTCAAGCCCACCAGGCGCGCGGCGAGGTCCAGCAGCGGCCGGTTGTAGTAGGCCGGGCTCGGGTTCAGCAAGCGCCGTGACTGCGCCAGCAGCGCTTGCGTGATGAGCGCGGGGCTGTGGCCCAGGCAGTTCACCGCCCAGCCCTGCACCAGGTCCAGGTGGCGCTTGCCGCTCTCGTCGGTCAGCCACGCGCCCCGGCCTTCGACAAAGACCGTGTCGGGCCGGCGTGTGATGGTGAGGAGGTCTTGTCCAGGGCTGTACTCGGGGTCGCTCATGGCGCGTCCTGCGTTGTCGATGGCCGGCAGTCTGGGGCGAGGTCGCGTTGGCCGCCATGACGCAGTTCCCACCTTTTCTGCCAAGATGCGCCCATGACCTGCCGCATCGCCTTCGTGCTCTTCCCGGGCTTCCAGCAGCTGGACCTGGCCGGGCCGATGGCCGTGTTCGAGGTGGCCCGGCTGGCGCGGCCCGACAGCTATGAGTGGCGCCTGGTGGCCAGCACGCCGCCGTCGGTGCGCAGCTCGGCCGGCGTGGCGTGGCCGGTGCAGGGGTTGCCGCGTCGGCTCGGGGACCTGGATCTCGTCATGGTCATCGGCGGCGACGGCGTGGATGCCGCCTGCCAGGATGCGCGGCTGGTGGCCTGGTTGCGGCGTGCGGCGCGGTCGGGGGCGCGCATCACCAGCATCTGCAGTGGCAGCCTGCTGCTGGCCGCGGCGGGCCTGCTGGACCATCGCACGGCGACGACGCATTGGTCACGCGGCCGGCAGTTCGCCACCGACCACCCCGCAGTTCGTCTGCAGCCCGACCGCCTCTACGTCTGCGAACCCGCCGTGCGTGCGCATCAGTGGCCCGAGATCTGGACGAGCGCCGGCATGACGGCCGGCATCGACCTGTGCCTGGCTTTGCTGGCCCGTGACCACGGTGAAGACCTCGCCCGCGAGGCCGCGCGCCAGCTCGTCGTGGAGCGGCGGCGCCCGGGCGGGCAGTCCCAGTTCTCGCCGCTGCTCGACCTGCAGCGCCCGGAAGGCCGGTTTGTCGCTCTGCTGGACGAGGTTCGGCGCGACCTGCGGCCCGACCATCGCGTGGAGGAACTCGCCGCCCGGGCCTGCATGAGCCCGCGCCACTTCGCGCGTTGCTTTGTTGCGGAGACGGGCACCACGCCCGCCCAGGCGGTCGAGCGACTGCGCGTGGACGCGGCGCGTGCGGCGCTGGAGGCCGGGTCGACCTCGGTGCTGCGGGTGTCGCAGGATTGCGGCTTCGGCAGCACCGAGCGCATGCGGCGCGCCTTCCTGCGGCTGCTGGGCCGGCCGCCGACGGCGTTCCGGCCGGGTGGCGTCACCGCGGCGTGACGTCTCACCCGCCCACGTTGCTAGACCACGCCCAGCGCCCCGAGCACGCCGCCGGCAAGGACCATCCAGACGAGGCCCAGGCGGGTCTTCAGCGTCAGCAGCACCGTCACGGCGATCAGCGCCAGCGTGCCCAGGCGGTGGGCCTCTTCGATCAGGAAAGGCTGGGCCAGCAGCCAGCCGGTGGCGATGATCAGCCCGAGCGTCAGCGGCATCATGCCGGCCGAGAAGGCCCGCAGCGCCAGGTGTTCGCGGTTGGCGCGCGCCCAGCGCGTGGCCGTCAGCGTCAACAGCGTGGAGGGAAGCATGATGCCGGCCATCGCCGCCGTGGCGCCGGCGAGGCCGGCCACATTCCAGCCCAGCACGGCGACGAACAGGATGTTGGGCCCGGGCGCCGCCTGGGCCAGCGCGATGGAGGCGGTGAACTCGGTGCCGGTCAGCCAGCCGGTCTGCTCGACCAGGTAGCGGTGCATCTCCGGCACCGTCGTGATCGCGCCGCCAATGGACATCGGCGACAGCACGAGGAAGTGCAGGAACAGGCTGGCGAGGTCGGGCCAGTTCATCTCAACTTCAGCCACGCGAGCGCCATGCCGCCGCCGCCGACCAGGGAAAGCACGCCGACCAGCGGCCAGCGCAGCAGGCCGATCAGCACGAAGGCCGCGAGCGCCAGGCCCAGGGCCACCGGCCGGCCCAGCGCGCTGCGCCGCAGCGCCGGCAGCAGCTTGATGCCGGTGGCCAGCACCAGCCCAGCCGCCACGGCGCCCATGCCGCGCAGCGCGTTGGCGGCCACAGGAAACTGGTGCAGCTGCCCATAGGCCACCGCCAGGGCCAGCACGATGACGGCCGGCGCGGCCAGCATGCCCGCCAGTGCGGCCATGGCGCCGCGGCTGCCGAAGAAGCGGTCGCCGACCATCATCGATAGGTTGACGACGTTCGGGCCGGGCAGCACCTGCGCAATCGCCAGCGTCTCGACGAACTCCTCGCGGGTCATCCATTCGAGCCGCTCGACCAGCTCGCGCTGGGCGATGGCCAGGACACCGCCGAAACCTTGCAGCGCCAGACGCGTGAATGCGAGGAAGAGCTCGCTCGGGGACTTCGGGCCGTTCACCGCCGGACCTCTAACGCAGGAACTTCAGCGCATCGGGGTTGACGATGTTCGTCGGCTCGGACTTGATGAAGTTCAGCACGTTGTCGAAGGCGGCATCGAAATACAGCTCGTAGCTGTCCTGCTCGACATAGCCGATGTGCGGCGTGCAGACGGCGTTTTCGAGCCGCAGCAGCGGGTGACCCTGCAGGATGGGCTCGGTCTCGAAGACATCGATGGCGGCCATGCCGGGCCGGCCGCGGTTGAGCGCCGACACGAGGGCGCCCTCGACGAGCAATTCGGCCCGCGATGTGTTGACGAACAGCGCCGTCGGCTTCATGAGGGCCAGATCCTCGGGCTTGACGATGCCGCGCGTGGCGTCGCACAGCCGCAGGTGCACGGACAGCACGTCGGACTCGGCGAACACCGTCTCTCGATTCGCCGCCGCGTGGTAGCCATCGGCCTCCGCCCGCAGCCGCGAGGCCTCGCTGCCCCAGATCAGCACGTTCATGCCGAAGGCACGGCCATAGCCGGCGAGCAGCTGGCCGATCTTGCCGTAGCCCCAGATGCCGAGCGTCTTGCCCTTGAGCACCATGCCGACGCCGAAGTTGGCCGGCATGGACGCCGCCTTCAGGCCGGCCTGCTGCCAGGCACCGTGCTTGAGGTTGCCGATGTACTGCGGCAGCCGGCGCATGGACGCCATGATGAGCGCCCAGGTGAGCTCGGCCGGCGCCACCGGGTTGCCGACGCCTTCGGCCACGGCGATGCCGAGGCGCGTGCAGGCGTCCACGTCGATGTGGCTGCCGACGCGGCCGGTCTGGGAGATCAGCTTGAGCTTGGGCAGCTTCTCCAGCAATTGGCGCGGGAAGGCCGTGCGCTCGCGGATCAGCACCAGCACCTCGGCATCACGCAGCCGCACGGACAGCTGGCCGATGCCCTTGACCGTGTTGGTGAAGACCTTGGCGTTGAGGGGTTCCAGCTTGGCCGCGCAGCGGAGCTTGCGGACGGCGTCCTGGTAGTCGTCGAGGATGATGACGTTCATGGGGGCATCATGTTTTGGGGCATTGTGCCCTCGGCTCAAGCAGTGTCCGGGCGCAGTGGCTACGATCCGTTTCCCGTTCAGGAGACCACCCCGATGACCACGATGTCCATGCACGCCGCGAGCGCGCCGGCCTTTGCCAAGATGCTGTCCAACATGCTGACCTGGCTGGACGCTGCGAAGGCCCATGCCGAGGCGCGCAAGTTCCCCGCCGACAACTACCTCACGTTGCGCCTGGCGCCGGACATGCTGCCGTTCACCAAGCAGATCCAGATCGCCAGCGACGCCGCCAAGGGCTGCGTGGCCCGCCTGGGTGGCCAGCCCATTCCGAGCTACGAGGACAACGAGGCGACGCTGGACCAACTCGCCGAGCGCATCCGCAAGACGCGCGACTTCGTGCTGTCGGTGCCCGCCGAGGCCTTCGAGGGCAGCGAGGGTCGTGAGATCACGATCCCGCGTCGCAACGCGGACCCGCTGAAGTTCGACGGCGCGACCTATCTGAGACATTTCGCACTGCCGAACTTCTATTTCCACGCCACGACGACCTACGCGCTGTTGCGTCACGCAGGCGTTCCGCTGGGCAAGACGGACTTCCTGGGCGGCTGAACACCGAATCAGCCCGCCCAGGCGGGAATTGCTGCGCATTCCGCGTCCTATTCGGCACGCCTCCTGAGCGGATGCGGCTTGAGAATCGCCAGACGATCCGCTCAAACCGCCCGCCGCATGGACATGTCGACGCCCCCCGCCGCCCAATCTGAAGGTCTCGTCGTTGTCGAGCAATGGTTGGCGCTGGCTCGCAGCGGGCAATGGCCGCTGCCCAGTGTCATGGACGCGGCCACGCGGCTGCAGCAGGCCGGCGCCGCCGACGCGGCCTGCCTGCTGTACCAGAGCTGGGTGGCCGCCACGCCGTCACCGCTGCGCTACGTCGCCTGCTTCAACTGGGGCGCCGTGCTGGGCGAGCAGCGCAAGCACAAGGACGCCGAGGTCGTCTACCGCATGGCGCTGGCGATGGCGCCTCATTTCGCGCAGGCGCGGCTCAACCTCGGCCACCAGCTGGAGAACCAGGGCCGCGAGGAAGAGGCCCTGGCCGAGTGGCGCATGGTCTATGAGGACGAAAAGCCGGAAAGCCTGGGCGCCGAGCCGCTGAGCCTGCGCCTGCACGCCTTCAACAACGCCGCACGGCTGCTGGAGCAGCTCAAGCGCTACGACGAGTCCGAGGCGCTGATGGTGCGCTCGCTCGAACTCGACCCGCGCCAGGGCGACGTCGCCCAGCACTATGTGCACATCCGCCAGAAGCAGTGCGCCTGGCCGGTCTACCGCACGGTGGGCGAGGTCACGCACAACCACCTGCTGATGAGCACCTCGCTGCTCGGCATGCTGGACGAGAGCGACGACCCGGCGCTTCAGCTGCTGACGGCGCAGCGCTTCGTGCACGAGAAGGTGGCCAAGGTCACCGACGCGCCGCTGCACAAGGGCCGCCAGCGCGAAGGCAAGATCAGGATCGGCTATCTCTCCGGCGACCTGCACATGCACGCCGTGGGCCTGCTGACCGCCGAGCTCTACGAGCTGCATGACAAGAGCCGGTTCGAGATCCATGCCTTCAGCTGGAGCCGCGAGGACGGCACGCCGCTGCGGGCGCGCATCAAGGCCGGCATCGACCACTACACGCCGCTGCACGGCCTGACGGACAAGCGCGCCGCCGAGCTGATCGCCGAAGCCGGCATTGACGTGCTGGTTGACCTGCAGGGCCTGACCAGCGGCGCCCGCCCGGGCATCCTGGCCTATCGCGGTGCGCCCATCCAGGTCAGCTACCTCGGCCTGCCGGCCACGTCGGCGCTGCCGGGCGTGGACTGGATCCTGGCCGACCGCTTCGTGATGCCGCCCGAGTCGCTGCCGTATCACACCGAGAAGCCCATCTACCTGCCGCACTGCTACCAGGTCAGCGACCGCCAGCGCGTGGCCAGCACGCCGCCCACGCGCGCCGAGGCCGGGCTGCCGGAGGACGGCTTCGTCTTCTGCGCCTTCAACAACAACCACAAGATGAGCGAGCCCGTCTGGCGCTGCTGGATGCGCGTGCTGCGCCAGGTGCCCGGCAGCGTGCTGTGGCTGCTGGCGGACAACCCCTTCGCCCAGGCCAACCTGGCGAAGGTGGCCGTGGAGGAGGGCATCGCTCCCGAGCGCCTGGTGTTCGCGCCACGCGCCCAGCCGACCGACTACCTGGCCCGCTTCCAGGTGGCCGACCTGTTCCTGGATACCTTTCCCTACAACGCCGGCACCACCGCCAGCGATTGCCTGTGGATGGGCACGCCCATCCTGACGCGCTCCGGCAAGACCTACATCTCCCGCATGGCCGGCAGCCTGTTGACCGCCGTGGGCCTGCCGGACCTGATCACGACGAGCATCGAGGAGTACGAGCAGCGCGCGGTGCAGATCGGCAACCAGCCGGCGCGGGCGAAGTCGTACAAGCGTTATCTCGCCGAGCAGGGCCGCAGCTCGCCGCTGTTCGACATCCCGGCCATCGTGCGCGACATCGAGCGCGAGTTCGAGCGGCTCGCGCTGGAAGCCCGCGCGAAGACCTAAATGGCCCGCCAGCACGACTCCTTCTTCGACGGCCAGACGCAGGCGCCGGGCCTGCGCCTGGCCGCGAACGGCGAGCCGCCGCCGGCGCCGGATCCATTGCAGGGGCTGGCCGACCAGCCCACGGGCGACCCGCTGCTGCAGGCGCTGGCCTGGCTGACGCGCCACCACGGCAAGCCGCGTTCGCCCGAGTCGCTGCGTGCCGGCGCGCCGGTGGAGGGTGCGCTGACGCCGGACGGCGGCATCCGCGTCATGCGCGAGGCGGGCTACAACGCCGGCCTGCTGCGCAAGGGCATCGACGACATCAACGGCCTGCTGCTGCCGGCCGTGCTGCTGCTGAATGGCGGCGACGCCTGCGTGCTGGTGCGCCGGCTGGATGAACCGTCGGCCGTGGCCACGGGCGCCTGCCGCTACGAAGTCGTTTTCCCGGGCCCGGAGGCCGCCGCGGTGCCCGCTACCACGGCGGAGCTGGAGCCCGAATACAGCGGCTTCATGCTGGCCGTCTCGCCCCAGGAATCGGCCCAGTCGCCGCGCACGGAGTCGCCGCTGCTCAGGCTCAGCGACAAGGGCCTCGGCGCGCACTGGCTGTGGGGCACGCTGAAGCGCTTCATTCCCTACTACCGCGCCTCCATGCTCGCGGCGCTGCTGTCGAACGTGCTGATGCTGGTGTCGGGCCTGGTCACCTCGGTCATCTACGACAAGGT
>SEEY01000752.1 GCA_004211235.1 Rubrivivax sp. | reverse complement strand
CTGGCCGGCGTCTGCGCCGCCAATGCGTCCGCAAGCGGCCAGATGGACCTGCCCAAGGGCGACCAGGAAAAGTGTTATGGCGTGGCCAAGGCCGGCCAGAACGATTGCGGTACGGCCCTGCACGGCTGCGCCGGCCAGGCGGCGGTCGACCACGACCCGGCCGAATGGACCTTCGTTGCCAAGGGCACCTGCGAAAAAGCCGGCGGCAAGCCGACGCCGCCCAAGCAGGACAAGCAAGGACAATAAGCATGCAGGCGGCCGCGCCCGGAGAGGCGCTCGGCGTCGGCGTCGGCTTGCGCGCGCCGCATTACAATGAATTCCTGGCGCGCCGGCCCAGCGTCGGCTGGATCGAAGTCCACACCGAAAACTACCTGGCCCGTTCCGGGCGCGACTGGCAGGTGCTGGAAACGCTGCGCCATGACTATCCGCTGAGCCTGCACGGCGTCGGCCTCGGCCTGGGTTCGGTGCACGGCTTTTCGGAGGCGCACCTGGCACGCGTGCGCGAACTGGTGGGGGCGCTGCAGCCGGCGCTGGTGTCCGAGCACCTGAGCTGGGGCGCATTGGGTGGACGCCAGCTCAACGACCTGCTGCCGCTGCAGCTGGACCGCGCCGCGCTCGACCTGCTGGCGGCGCGCATCGACCGCGTGCAGGATGTGCTGGGACGGCCGATCCTGGTCGAAAACGTCTCCAGCTACGTGCGCTTCCGCGGCGACACCATGGGCGAGACCGCCTTCCTGGCCGCACTGGCGCGCCGCACCGGCTGCGGCGTGCTGCTGGACGTGAACAACCTGTATGTCAACCAGCACAACCACGGCGAGGATGCGCTGGCGGCGCTCGCCGCGCTGGTGCCGGGCAGCGTCGGCGAGATCCACCTCGGCGGCCACCTGGCGACCGAGCATGGCCTGGTCGACCACCATGGCGACCGCGTCGCCGCCGGCGTGTGGGCGTTGTACCGCGCGGCACTCGCCCGTTTCGGACCGGTGCCCACGCTGGTCGAATGGGACACCGACCTGCCGGCGCTCGATGTGCTGCTGGACGAGGCGCAGACTGCGCGCCGCATCGCGGCCGAAGCGGCCCTGATCGTGCAGCCACCGACCGTGCCGGCAGCGATGCCCGCCGCCGCCGCCGATCACGTTGAGGAGCCGGCGTGCGAGCTGCCGGCCGATGCGGACGAGCTGCAGCAAGCCTTCGGCGCCGCGCTGTTCGATGCACGGCTGGACAATGCGCTGGCGTCGCGTCTGAAAGACGGCAGCCGCGGCCTCGGCATCTACCGCGGCAACCTGCACGCCAACTGGCGCCGCGCACTGGCGGCGAGCCACCCGGTGCTGCGCCAGCTGGTCGGCGCCGCGTTCTTCGATGCCCTGGCGCTCGTCTACGGCCGCGCGCAACCTTCCAGCGATCCGGACCTGAACCGTTTCGGCGCCAGGCTCGCCGATTTCCTCGAGGGCTTCGCGCCGGCGGCCACCCACCCCTGGCTGCCCGACATGGCGCGCCTCGAATGGCTGGTCCACGACAGCTTTTATGCGCCGGATGCGCCGCTGCTTCCCCATCCTGCTGCGGCGCTGGCCGGCCTCGATCCGGATGCCTTCGAAGCCTGCCGCGCGCGGCTGCATCCCTCGCTGCGCCCGTACCGGTCCGCGTGGGCGACGCCGGCGCTGTGGCAGGCGCACCAGCCGCAGGGGCCGGCGTTTCCCGCGGTGCTGGAGCGGCCCGGCCATGCGCTGGTGTGGCGTCCGCGCTTGCAGGTCGAGGTATGGGCCAGCTGCGCCGCCGAAACGGCGGCGCTCGACCGGCTGGCGGCGGGTGGCAGCTTCGGCGCGGCGCTGGATGCGGCGTTCGAGCTGGACGAGGATTTCGACGTGGCGGCGCACCTGAAGCGCTGGCTGGGGGAGGGCGGCCAAGCCGGGATGGTGGTGGCGCTCGCGTGAACCGCCGCTGAAGTGAACACGGCGCCCGCAGGCGCCGTGTGTTCGTGCTGCCGCCGGGCGGCAATCACGCAATCAGTGATATTGAAAGGCACGCAGGATACGCGCTTCGCCGGTCATGTCCTGGTGCAGCTGGTTGGCCGCGGCCGTTTCTTCCATCATGCGGGCCAGCTCTTCTTCCTCGAAGCGCGCCAGTTCCTCGTTGGCGGCC
>SEEY01000751.1 GCA_004211235.1 Rubrivivax sp. | reverse complement strand
GCAGCAGCTGGTCGTTCTTCACGCCAGCGCCCGGCTCCGGGATCATCTTCAGGCGGTGGTTCCAGTGCAGGGCATCGCGGTCGGTGCCGTCGTCGTCCGATGTGGTGCGCGTGCAGTGGGCCAACGAGGACAGGCTCGTGTTCAGCCTGACCGACCTCGGCGAAGCCAGCGGCAGCCACAGCAAGGCGCCGGGGCTGTTCGCCGTGAACGCCGATGGCAGCCGCATGCGGATGCTCGTGCGCCAGACGCAGAACTTCATCACGACCGACGGCACCGACCGCGATGCCCTGCACTGGAACCACCGCCTGAAGATGATCCCGGAGCCGGGCGCTGGCGTGAAGAACGACCAGCTGCTGCTCGTCGAGATGGGTGGCGTGGATGGCTTCTATGTCGAAAGCCCGGTGTGGATGAACGTCAACACCGGCTCGACCCGCGCCTACACCGACGCAGCCCCCGCCAACAGTTTTCACTGGGTGGTCAACGACCAGGGCGCCCCGCGCGCGACCGTGGCGATGAAGGACGGCCGCGTCCAGGCGCACTGGCTGCCGCCCGGCAAGACCGAATGGGCCCAGCTCTACGACGCGCCGTCGCTGAACCAGCCCTTCCAGCTGGAGGGCGTGTCGGCGCAAGGCGAGCTTTATGTGAGCCACGTGCCCAAGGGCGGCACCTACCGCGTGCTGACCCGTTACGACGCACAGGCGCAGGCGCCGATGGACCCGCCGCTGGTGCGCGTGCCCGGCTTCGACTTCCAGGGCCACCTGATTCGCGAAGGCGGCACCGTGCTCGGCGTGCGCACCATGGCCGACAGCGAGGCCACCGTCTGGCTCGACGAGCGCATGAAGAAATTCCAGGCGCAGGTGGACCAGCTGCTGGTTGGCAAGCTCAACAGCATCCAGTGCCGCCGCTGCGGGCAGCCTGACATGGTCGCTCTCGTGCGTTCCTACAACGACCACGATCCCGGCAAGCTCTGGCTCTACCAGGCCAAGCCGCCGCAGGGCGAGAACCGCTGGCGCGCCATCGGCCGCATCCGCGAGGCCGTGCAGCCCGACCAGATGGCCGGCGTCGACCTGCAGACCATCAAGGCGCGCGACGGCCACGAGCTGCCGGTGTGGATCACGCGCCCGGACAACGCCAAGGGACCGCTGCCTGCGGTGGTGCTGGTGCACGGCGGGCCGTGGGTGCGCGGCTCCTCCTGGCAGTGGAACGACTGGCCGCAGTACCTCGCCTCGCGGGGATACGTCGTCATCGAGCCCGAGTTCCGCGGCAGCACCGGCTACGGTGAAGCGCATTTCCGCGCCGGCTTCCGGCAATGGGGCCAGGCCATGCAGGACGACGTGACTGACGCGCTTCGCTGGGCTCAGAAGAAAGGGCTGGCGAGCGACAGGGCCTGCATCATGGGTGCAAGCTACGGCGGCTACGCCACGCTCATGGGCCTGGCCAAGGACCCCGAGGTCTACCGCTGCGGCGTGGCCTGGGTGGCCGTGTCGGACCTGGAGCTGCTGGTGCAGGGCTCGTGGTGGGTGCCCGACGACTTTGGCATGGCCCGCCGGCTCACGATCCCCGAGATGGTGGGCGACGGCCGACAGGACGCAGCCATGCTGGCCGCCAACTCCCCCGTCAGGCTGGCCGCGCGCATGAAGGCGCCGCTGCTGCTGGCCTATGGCGAGGAAGACCGCCGCGTGCCGCTGGCCCACGGCACCCGCATGCGCGACGCGCTGGCCGCCGCCGCCCGCCCACCGGAGTGGGTGACGTATGCCGGTGAGGCGCATGGCTTCACCAAGCGGGAGAACCGGCTCGACTTCGCGCGGCGCGTCGAGGTGTTTCTCGGCAAGCACCTCGCGCCTGCGCAGCAATGAACGCCTAGCGACGGCATCACGAGCAGGGAGTTCGAGCCATCCACATGTGGACCCGCGCCGGCGTCATTGGCGCCAGCCTGTTGACAGCGGTCTCGGCGTTGTCCGCGCGCGCCGCGCCGCCGCCGCCCGAGGTGTTCTTCCGCGCGCCCGACATCGAGAAAGCCGTGCTGTCGCCGTCGGGCCGCCAGCTCGCCTTCACCACCGCACGCGACGCCGGGCAGCTCAGCCTCGTAGCACAAGCTTGACTTCGCACGCCGCATGGAAGCCTTCTTCGCTCGGCACCTTCAGCAC
>SEEY01000750.1 GCA_004211235.1 Rubrivivax sp. | reverse complement strand
CCGGCCTGGTCGAAGCCGACGCGCACCGCGTCCAGCAGCCCGAACAGCAGGAAGGCCGTGATGATGGACACCAGGGTCAGGAAGGTCCGGCCCTTGCGCCTGAACAGCGCTGCCCAGATGAGATGGAGGTATTTCATGGCGCCTCCGGTCAAGCGAGCGCTTCAGTGGCAGAGACCAACGTGCCCTTGTCCAGATGCAGGGTGCGGCTGGCACGGGCGGCAGCGCGCGGGTCGTGGGTGACCATGACGATGGTCTTGCCATGCTCGCGGTTGAGCGCCTGCAGCAGCGTCAGCACGTCTTCGGCGGACTGGCGGTCCAGGTCGCCGGTGGGCTCGTCGCAGACCAGCAGCGTCGGGTCCGACACGATGGCCCGGGCGATGGACACCCGCTGCTGCTGGCCACCCGACAGCTCGGTGGGCTTGTGCGAGGCACGGTCCGCGAGGCCCACGAGCTGCAGCGCGATGGCGGCGCGCTTCTTGCGCTCACCGGCGGAGAGCTTGGTCAGCAGCAGCGGCAGCTCCACGTTCTTCTGCGCCGACAGCGTGGGCATCAGGTTGTAGAACTGGAAGACGAAGCCGACGCGCGAGGCGCGCCACTTGGCCAGCGCCGCGCTGCCGAGCTGGTCGATGCGCTCGCCACCGACGCTGATGGAACCGCCGCTCGGCGCGTCCAGCCCGCCCATCAGGTTGAGCAGCGTGGTCTTGCCGGAGCCCGAAGGTCCCATCAGCGCGAGGAAGTCGCCCTGGGCCACGTCGAGGTTGATGCTGTGCAGCACCTCCAGCTTCTGCTTGCCGCGGGTGTAGACCTTGGACAGGTCGCGGACTTCGATCAGTGCGCTCATGCTCATTCCTTGTTCGAGACGGTGGAACCCTGCTTCAACTCGACCGGCGGCGACACGACGACCGTCTCGCCAGCCTTCAACCCTTCGGTGGCGAGCCGGAACTTGCCGACATCGCCGCCGAGCTTGATCACACGCTGCTCGGCCCGGTTGTCGTGTACGACGAACACGACCTGCGCGCCTTCTCGCTCGACGACGGCCTCGGGCGGCAGCAGCACGCCAGGCACCGGCTGAGCCTCGACCTTGGGCTTGGCCGCGAGAAAGCTCACGCGCACGCCCATGTCCGGCACGACACGCTCGTCCTTCTGCTCCAGCGCCACGCGCACCTTGACCGTCGCCTTGCCGCGGTCCGCGCTCGGGATGACGGCGACGACGTGGGCAGGGATCTTCCAGTCCGGATAGGCGTCCAGCACGGCCTCGCAGGGCATGTCGGGCTTGACCTGGGCGATGTAGGCCTCGTTGACGTCGACGTTCACCTCCAGCGAGTCCATGTCGACGATGGTGCCGACGCCGGTCCGCGTGAAGCCACCGCCGGCGGACAGCGGCGAGATGATTTCGCCGACCTGCGCCGCGCGCGCCGTGACGACGCCGTCGAACGGCGCGCGCACGGTGGCGTAGTCGAAGTTGACCTTGGCCTGCCGGACCTGCGCCTGCGCAACCTCGATCTGGCGCTGGGAAGCCTCGATCTGGGCCGTGTAGGTCTTGACGGCCGTGGCCGTCTGCTCCTGGGACTGGCGCGTCGTCATGCCGCTGGCGGCCAGCTCGGCCTGGCGGCGGGCGTCGGCCTCGGCCTGGGCGAGCTGCGCCCGCAACTGCCCCTGGTTGGCCTGGGCGGTGCGCACCTGCGCTTCGGCAGCGGCCATGCCGGCCCGCAAGCCGGTGTCGTCCAGCCGGGCCAGCACCTGGCCCTTCTTCACCTTGAAGCCCTCGTCGATGAGCACTTCGGTCAGCGTGCCGGTCATCTGCGCCGACACCGTGGCCATGCGGCGCGCCGTGACGTAGCCGGTGGCCTGCAGCACCGCGTCGCTGCGGGCGCCCTGGCCGTTCGCATGGACGGTCGCCGTCGCCACGGGAACGGGCTTGTTGCCGGCGATGAACCACCACGCCGCGCCGCCGGCCACAGCCAGGATCACGGCCGCGGCAACGGCACCCCAGAGCCACTTCGGCGGCCCGCCGCCATGTTCGTCGCGCTGTGCGCCTTCAATGCGCAGCTCCTTCAGAAGTCCGGTGTCGATGACGCGCTCCCCGAAAGTTGTCGCCCAGGTTGGGACGTGCCGGATTTTGCACAGACAGCGCTGCCATGCGATCAGGAC
>SEEY01000749.1 GCA_004211235.1 Rubrivivax sp. | reverse complement strand
AAGCGGGCCGCCCCTGGCCGGCCCGCTTCGGCGATGTGCTTGCCGCTCGATGCGGCAAGCATCGCCGTCCCCTCGGGGGCTGAGGCCGGACACATCGCGTCTAGTGGACGGGATGTGCCTGCCGCAGCGCGGTCTGCAAAACCGACTTGGGCTGGCCCGCGTTCAGCGCGGCCAGACCAGGCGAGGGGTCAACATTTGATCCCGGCGTGCAGCGCGACGAGGCCGGCGCTCAGGTTGTGCACGTCCACGTGGCCGAAGCCGGCCGTCTTCATCATGGCCTTCAGCGTGGCCTGGTCGGGGTGCATGCGGATGGACTCGGCCAGATAGCGGTAGCTGTCGGCGTCACCGGCGAACAGCGAGCCGAGCCTGGGCAGGATGTTGAAGGAGTACCAGTCGTAGGGCTTGCGCAGCGGCTCGGCAATGCGCGAGAACTCCAGCACCAGCAAGCGGCCGCCCGGCTTGAGCACGCGGCACATCTCGGCCAGCGCCAGGTCCTTGTGCGTCATGTTGCGCAGGCCGAAGGCCACGCTGACGAGGTCGAAGCTCTCGCTCTTGAAGGGCAGCTTCTCGGCGTCGGCCAGGCTGGTGGGCAGGATCAGGCCTTCATCGAGCAGGCGGTCGCGGCCCTGGCGCAGCATGGCCTCGTTGATGTCGGTGTGCACGACGAGGCCCGTCTCGCCGACCTTGCGGGCGAAGGCGCGCGACAAATCGCCCGTGCCGCCGGCGATGTCCAGCGCCCGCTCGCCGGGCTTGAGGTTGGCGACCTGCACGGTATAGGCCTTCCAGCCCCGGTGCAGGCCGGCGGACATGACGTCGTTCATCAGGTCGTACTTGGACGCGACGGAGTCGAAGACGCCGCGGACCTTGGTCGCCTTCTCCTTCTCGTCGACCGTGCTGAAACCGAAATGCGTTTGTGTCATAGAGAAGATTCAGTGCGAGTGGCAGCTGCCGCCGGCCTGGACCGGCATCGCGTCGTCGCGGCTCCTGCCCGCGGCGGCAAGGCGGGCTTCGTAGTCACGCCAGAGTGCGTCCTGCTGACTGCCAAGCTTGTAGAGGTAATCCCAGGTGAACAGCCCGCTGGCATGGCCGTCGCTGAACTCGGGACGCACGGCGTAGTGGCCGACGGGTTCCAGCCCGGTGATGACGACGTCGCGCTTGCCGGTCTGCAGCACCTCCTGGCCCGGGCCGTGGCCCATCACCTCGGCGGACGGGCTGTAGACGCGCATCAGTTCGAAGGGAATGCGATAGCGCGCGCCATCGTCGAAGGCGATCTCCAGCGCCCGGGACTGCTGGTGAACGGTGATCTCGGTCGGACTGGGCATTTCCGAAGTGTCTCAGAACAGGCGCCTCCCCTCTCGCAAACCCGCAGTCCTGGCGCGTGTCTTCCGGCGTGCCTTGCGGCCGGACGATCTAATCTTCGCTTTCCACGGCTACCGCCACGACAACATGACGCGTTTCAACCGCCACCGCCTGGCCCTCGCAGCGACCCTGCTCGGCCTGGCCGCCCACGCCCCGGCCCTCGACCTGAGTGGCCTGTCCAAGGAAGTCCGCCCCTGCGACGACTTCTACGCCTTCGTCAACGCCGACTGGGAAGCTGCCACCGAACTGCCCGCCGGCCGGGCACGCATCGGCAGCTTCGAGCAACTGCGCCAGGCCAACGACGCGCTGCTGGAACGCTCGCTCAGGGAACTGGCCGACAAGCCCTCACTGCAGACCACCCCAGGCCTGAAGCTTGCCGCCGCTTACTTCAGCAGCGGCATGGACGAGGCCGCCATCGAGGCACGGGGCCTCACGTCGATCACGCCACTACTGAACCGCGTCGCAGCGCTGCAACGCGCTGAGGATCTGCCGACACTGCTGGCGCTGCTGACGCGCTTCGGCATCGCCGCGCCAATCAGTTACAGCGTGTCGCCTGACCGCAAGGACACCCGGCGCAACGTGCTGACGCTGTCGCAAGCCGGCCTCGGCCTTCCGGACCGAGACGACTACTTCCGCAGCGACGAGCGCACCCAGACGCTCACCACCGCCTACCGCAGCTTCGTCAAGTCCCTGCTGACGGCCGCCGGACGGCCCATCGACGATGCCGACATCGACGCGCTGCTGGCCTTCGAGACCCAGCTGGCCGAAGCCTCGCGCGAGCGCGCCCGACTGCG
>SEEY01000748.1 GCA_004211235.1 Rubrivivax sp. | reverse complement strand
CCGTATCGGCGAGGTGCTCGAATTCTGGGGCCCGGACGAGCTGCACGAAATGAACGAAATCCAGGCCACGCTGCCGGCGGAAGGCCGCGTGGCGGGCGACGTGGTACAGGTCAAGCTGCATGCGCTGGCGACGGACGCCGGCACGCTGGAACTGGCCGCGGTGTCGCGCGAAGGCCAGCGCTGGAAGATCGAGTTCGACGTCCGCCAGCAGTGACTCAATACCTCGTCAGCATCGACCTGGGCACCACCAACACGGTGCTCGCCTATGCCCTGCCCGGCGCAGGCCAGGTCGAGCTGATGGCCATCGACCAGTTGGTGGCGCCCGGCGAAGTCGCCGCCGCGCCGCTGCTGCCGTCGATGCGCTATCACCCTGCCGAGGTTGAACTCGCTCCCGGCGAACTCCAGCTGCCGTGGGTGCAGCAAGACCCGGCGGGAGTCGAACGCGTCGCCGTCGGCCGGCTCGCGCGCGTGCTCGGGGGGCAAGCGCCCGGGCGCCTGGTAAGCAGCGCCAAGAGCTGGCTCTCGCACGCTGGCGTCGACCGCATGGCGGCCATCCTGCCCTGGGGCGCCGAGGATGCCGACGTCGCCAAAGTGTCGCCGGTGGCGGCCAGCGCCAGTTACCTGGCCCACCTGGCGGCGGCCTGGGACGCGCGCTTCCCCGGCGCCCCGTTGGCGCGCCAGCAGATCGTCCTGACCGTACCCGCCTCGTTCGACGAAGGCGCGCGCGCGCTCACGTTGGAGGCGGCGCGCATGGCGGGGCTGCCCGAGCTGCGCCTGCTGGAAGAACCCCAGGCCGCCCTCTACGACTGGCTGTACCGCCACCGCGCCACGCTGGCCCAGGACCTGGCAGGCACGCGCCTGGTGCTGGTGGCCGACGTCGGCGGCGGCACCACCGACTTCAGCCTGGTGAAAGTGGAACTGCAAGAGGACGGCCAGCCGAAACTCACGCGCATCGGCGTCGGCAACCACCTGATCCTCGGCGGCGACAACATGGACCTGGCGCTGGCGCACCTGGCCGAATCGCGCCTGAAGGGTGAACATGCGCCGGAGCGCCTGTCGGCCGGCCGCCTCGCGCAGCTCAGCGAACGCTGCCGCGCCGCGAAGGAGCAGCTGCTGGCGCCGGACGCGCCGGAACAGGTCAGCGTGACCCTGCTGGGCAGCGGTTCACGCCTGATCGGCGCCAGCCGCTCCGCCACGATCACGCGCGAGGATGTGGAGCGCATCGTCCTCGACGGCTTCTTCCCGCCCAATGCGGCGCAGGAGCCGGCCAAGCGCGCCCGCGCCGGCATCGTCGAATTCGGCCTGCCGTACGCGAGCGACCCGGCCATCACGCGCCACCTCGCCGGCTTCCTGCGCCAGCATGCGCAGGCGGCGCGCGAGGCGCTCGGCAAGGTAGACGGCAATGAGGACGACGGCAGCCTGCCGGTGCCCGACACGCTGTTACTCAATGGCGGCGTATTCCGCGGCGCGGCGCTGGCGCAGCGCCTGGCCGCCGTGCTGTCCACATGGCGCGGCGCGCCCGTGCAGGTGCTGCACAACGAGGATCCGGACGTGGCCGTGGCGCGCGGCGGCGTTGCCTATTCACTGGCGCGCGCCGGGCAGGCCCCCAGCATCAAAAGCGGCTCGGCGCGCAACTACTACCTGCTGCTGGACGCGGAACAGTCCGGAGACACGCTGCGTGCGGTCTGCCTGTTGCCGCGCGGCGCACCCGCCGGCGAAGAAGTCCGCCTGGAAGGGCGCAGCTTCGCCTTGCGGCTCGGCAGGCCGGTCCGCTTCCACCTGGTGTCGTCCACCGCCGACCCGGGCGGCGTCCTGCCGCAGGCCGGTGACCTGGCGGACCTGCCGGCCGCCGACATCGTGCGCCTGCCGGCCATCTCCACCGTGTTGCGCAGCACGCGCAGCACCGACATGCCAGTACAACTGGCCACCGTGCTGCTGGAGGTCGGCACGCTGGAGGTGTCCTGCGTGGCCGAAGAAGATCCCTCCCAACGCTGGCGTCTCGCGTTCCAGCTGCGCGGCGACGACCAGGCCCCGCTGGAAGACGCCGCCCTGCCGCCCGAGCTCGATGAAGCCATTGCCCGCATTGACCGCATCTTCGGCAACCGTTCGCAGCAGGTCGACCCGCGCGAGGTGCGCCAGCTGCGCGCCTCGCTGG
>SEEY01000747.1 GCA_004211235.1 Rubrivivax sp. | reverse complement strand
AGGGCAGCCTGCGCCTTGGGGTCCCAGGACACGGCGGTGGCACTGGCGTACTGGTAGCGGGCGTCGACGTCGCCGTCGAAGGAGATCAGGTCGACGCCATAGGTCACCGTCAGCACCGGATCACCGTCAGCCGTGGGTGCCTTCACGGCCACGCTGCCGTCGGTGGCGATCACCAGCAGGCCCAGCGCTTCGGCGCGGGCCAGCATGAAGTCCCAGTCGCTGCAGAAGTGCTGGGCCAGCTCGCGGTGGGTCACCGCGGTGGCCTCGACGTCGGCCGTCAGGCCGTGGGCTTCGATCAGCGCGCTGATGGTGTCGCTGTCGGTTTTGTCGATGTGGTTGGCGTTGCGACGCCCCACGGTCATCTTCACAGCGGCGTCGCGGCAGTCCACCACCAGGCGGGCATCGTTGTCGCCACTGACGCGCAGGCCGTGGCGCAGGACGATGCCCTCGAAGATGACCGCCTCCTGCTGTCCGTAGCCGGCCTTGATCTTCAGTTTGGCGCCGGGCTTGAAGTCCGCCGCATCGCTCAGAGGAAAGGACTCGTCCGGCATGTCGCCGTCGGCGAAGACCAGGCGGGCGCTGGGCACGGTATTGGCCGCACGCTGCACCGCCACCGAGATCAGTTCGGCGCTTGCCGCGAGCCGCTGCCCGTTCACCTCCACGCTGAGGCTGACGACGCCGATGCTGTCTTGCAGGGGAGAGATGCCGGGCATGCTAGTTACCGATCGGTGGAAAGATCAGCACCTTACCGGGCGGGATGTCGCGGAAGTCCGTCAGGCCGTTGTAGCGGGCCACCTTCATGAAGGCCGACGGGTCGCCATAGATGTCATCGCACAGGCCGCCGAGCGAATCCCCCGCCTTGACCGTGACGGTGCGGCTGAGCGTCGAGGTGGACATGCGATAGGTCTGCTTGCTGTCCTTGTCCGTGCTCATGGCGCCGACGAAGCTCAGCGCGACCTTGGCGCGCAACACGTCGCCGCCGGGTTTGAACAGCGTGTGCTGGGTGTCCATGCTGGTCATGCGCCCGAAGAAGATCAGCGTCCCCCAGAGCACGCGCACATAGGGCGGCTCGGTCTTCAGGTCCGCGTATTCGTAGACCACCTTGTTGAGCTGGGCCAGCTGGCCCTTCACGTCCGCGGCCTGGCCTGTGGCGGGCGGCACCACGCCCGTGCCGTCCAGCGTGATGTTGAAGGACAGCGTCTCGTTGTTGGCGGCGCTGAACTTGGGCTCGACGTAGGCGGCCCCCATCGGGGTGCTCTCGTGGTAGCGGATGCCGGACCTGTGCCTGACGTCCGCGGGGTTGATCTGCGCAGAAAACTGCGTGCTTTCGTCGAGCTTGACGCTGCCGTTTTTCGCCAGTGCGTAGCGGGTCAGCTGCAGGCGCGTCAGTTCTGCGGAGTCGCCGGACATCTCAACGCTCCTGCTGCGTGCGCTGGCGCTCGGCCAGCCAGGCGCGGCACTCCGCCATCAGCTGCTCGCGCAGGCGCTGCAGGTCGCGTGCGCCCAGTGCGGCGGGGGGCGGCGCCGGCGCGGGGGTGACCTGGGAGCGGATCAGCAGCTGACGTACTTCGATGCTCATGGCAGCCCTCACACCACCCGGCTTGAACCGGCGTAAGCCAGCTCGATGCGTTCGATCGCCACCTCGTTGCGGGTGGACTGAAAGGCTTCCACCGACCACTTGACCGGGTAGGCGTTGCGCACCGCCCAGGCCCGTAGCGGCGCGCCGTCCGGGTCGAGCAAGAAGACGTGCACCAGCTGCGGCACGATGGGTTGCGCAAGGCCACCCTCGAGCACCTCCTGGCACCACTTCAAAAGGCCCGACTCCATCGTTGCCACGCCGCGCGACAGCACCAGCTTCGGGTGCCTTGCGACCTTGGGCAGCAGGTGCACGTAGGCGTTCTGGCCGCCCTCGACGACCGACTCGGTCTCGATCTCGGGGCCCAGGCCGCTTACCTCGCGAAAGGCGTTGTCCCGGTTCTTGCCCGTCGAGCCGAAGGTGACCGCGAATCGAAAGGCGGGCGGCGGGTAGAGCATCGCCTCCCGCATCGCGGCCGGTGCGGCGGCGGGGGCGGCCGCGCTGGCAGCGCCGGAGGGGCGCCGCGCCAGCGGCGGGGTCACCCGCGCCGACGGGCGTGCCGCGGGCGGCAGCGGTGGAG
>SEEY01000099.1 GCA_004211235.1 Rubrivivax sp. | reverse complement strand
TCTGGGCTTTCCTGTTGTGTTCGGTTGGATCGGGGTGCGGTTCAGAGGGCGAGCGGCAGCATCAGCAGCTTCTCGCCCTCGAGGAAGACCTGCGCCGGCTTGCCCGCCACATCGGCCGGCAGCGGGTTCTCGGTCGTGCGGTAGATGCCGGCGATGGACAGCAGCTCCGCCTCCAGGCTTTGGGCATAGATGCGCGCCGAGGTGTCGCCGCGTGCGCCCGCAATGGCCTTGCCGCGCAGCGGTGCGTAGACATGCACGCTGCCGTCGGCGATGACCTCGGCGCCATGGTTGACGAGGGCCAGCACGACCAGGTCGCCGCCCTTCGCGTAGATGCGCTGGCCGGATCGCAGCGGCTTGTCGACGATCAGGGTCGGCGCAGGCGTTGCAACGGGAACCGGCTTTTCGATGATCTTCTCGACGGTGATCTCGCGCACCACTTCGCGGACGGTCTCGGCGGCTGCGGGCGCGGCCCGCTCCATCACCGGCTCGTCGGCCGCGTCGGCCAGGCCGAGCTCGCGCGCCAGCGCCAGTTCCTCCGGCGTGGCACCGGCCACGGCGACGGGCTGCAGCTGGCTGGCGCGCAGCAGCTCGACGATGGCCTTCAGGTCGACAGATGCCGGGCCGTCCAGCGCCAGCGCCGCCTGGCCTTCGCCGAGGGCCACGGCGACCGGCGCACGCGGAACGAGGCTCAGGTCGATGACGACGGGTTCGTGCTCGAAGCCGCCCTGGCCGGCGCGAGCCGCCCAGTCGGCGGCAATCTCGGCCATGTCGGCGCTGTGCAGCACCAGGCCCAGCAGGCTGAGGCGGCGCGACTTCAGTTCGAAAGTACCGGCGCGCGATGCGCTCTTGCCGCGACCGCTGTCCCTCGTCATCTCCGCCATTGCGCCGCTGCTGCCCCGCTCAAAAGGGCGCGAGTTTAGCCGCCGGCATCGGCCGGGCCTCTTGGGGCTGGCCCCAAAGGACATCGTTGTCGCCGCCTCAAAAACGGGCAAGCCAGCGGCGCTGTTGGCCGATCAACCACTTAGCGCGCATCCCGCCAACCGCCCCACAGACTTGTCCACAGTTCGCGGGGACAAATGTCATGGAGCTGTCATCGACAAGCGTGACATCGTTCGCCCGCGGCTTGACTTATCCCCACTTTTGACACTCGTCAAGTCTTTTGGACCCTGAGGGCGATGGTTCGACAGTCGAACCATGCCCGCCAGCTAAGTCGTTGATTCATATAGATCCAGGCCGGGTGCTTAAAAAGTGGGCAACCTAAGCGGAGCCCCATCACACAAGGGCTTGGCGGCGCGGGAGGGCAGTTCTCCACAAAGTTTTCCACAGACTCAGTGGATAGCTTTCCGAAGTGTTACGAATCAGTGACTTAACCGCGTTCCTTGATGCGCTGTGGAGGTTTCGGCCGCAACTTGGCAGCGACCTTCCCGCCGGCGCAAGCTACATTGGGCCGGCCACCTCAAGGAGAGTCCATTTGGCCACCCCGAACTACAGCTATGAAAAACGCCAGCGCGAGCTGGCCAAGAAGCGCAAGGCCGAAGAGAAGCGCCAGCGCAAGGTCAGCGGCAAGCCGGACGACGGCACCCCGGACGAACCGCAGGCGGATGGCGAAGCCGCAGCCGACCCCGCGCCGCCCGCCGATCCGCAAACCTAGAATCCGCGGTTCCGTCCGCCAGCCCGACCGACCGCGCCCATGCCCCGCCAGCTCTTCGTCACCACCGCCCTGCCCTATGCGAACGCCGGTTTCCACATCGGCCACATCATGGAGTACACGCAGGCCGACATCTGGGTGCGTTTCCAGCGGATGGCGGGCTCGCAGGTGCACTTCGTCTGCGCAGACGACGCCCACGGCGCGCCGATCATGATTGCGGCCGAAAAGGCCGGCAAGACACCGCAGGAATTCGTTGCCGGCATCGCGGCGGGCCGCCAGCAATACCTGGACGGCTTCCACATCAGCTTCGACAACTGGCACTCCACCGACGGGCCGGAGAACCACGAACTGTCCAAGGCCGTCTACCTGTCGCTGCGCCATCACGAGCTGATCTCGACCAAGACGATCGAGCAGTTCTTCGACCCGGCGAAGTCGATGTTCCTGCCGGACCGCTTCATCAAGGGCGAATGCCCCAAATGCGGCGCGAAGGAACAGTACGGCGACTCCTGCGAGGTCTGCGGCGCCGTCTACGCGCCCACGGAGCTGAACAACCCGTACTCGGTGCTCTCCGGCGCGACGCCGGTGCTGAAGAGCAGCGAGCACTACTTTTTCAAGTTGAGCGACCCGCGCTGCGTCGACTTCCTGACGCAATGGACGCAGGAGCCCGGCCGCCTGCAGCCCGAAGTGCTGAACAAGATCCGCGAATGGTTCGAGCCCGACGAAGAAGGCAACAACCGCCTCAGCGACTGGGATATCAGCCGCGACGCGCCTTATTTCGGCATCGAGATCCCGGACGCGCCGGGCAAGTATTTCTACGTCTGGCTGGACGCGCCCATCGGCTACCTGGCTTCGCTGAAGAACTACTTCGGCAAGATCGGCAAAGACTTCGATGCCTTCATGGCCGACGAGGCGGTGGAGCAGATCCATTTCATCGGCAAGGACATCACCTACTTCCACACCCTGTTCTGGCCGGCGATGCTGCATTTCAGCGGCCGCAAGACACCCAACCACGTCTTCGTGCACGGCTTCATGACCGTCAACGGCGGCGAGAAGATGAGCAAGAGCCGCGGCACCGGCCTCGACCCGCTCAAGTACCTGAGCCTCGGCCTGAACGCCGAATGGCTGCGCTATTACATCGCCGCAAAACTCAATGCCAAGGTCGAGGACATCGACTTCAACCCGGAAGATTTCGCGGCCCGCATCAACAGCGACCTGGTCGGCAAGTACATCAACATCGCCTCGCGCGCGGCCGGTTTCCTGACCAAGCGTTTCGACGGCCGGCTGAGCGCGAGCACCGGCGCTGAGGGCACGGCGCTCCTGCAGGGACTCATGTCACAGAGCGGCAGCATCGCCGAGCTCTACGAGGCCCGCGAGTTCGGCAAGGCGTTGCGCGAAATCATGGCGCTGGCCGACAAGGTCAACGAATACGTCGATCAGAACAAGCCCTGGGAGCTGGCCAAGCAGGACGGCGCGGCGGCCGCGCTGCATGACGTCTGCAGCGTCTGCATCGAGGCCTTCCGGCTGCTGACGATCTACCTCAAGCCCGTGCTGCCTGCACTCGCTGCGCAGGTCGAGGCCTTCCTGAAGGTCGAGCCCCTGCGGTGGAGCGACAGCGCCCGCGCCTTGGGCGCCCACCAGATCGGCGCCTACCAGCACCTGATGCAGCGCGTCGACCTGGCCAAGGTGGAGTTGCTGTTCGAAGCGCCGCCCGCGCCGAAGGTCGTGCCCGGCGGGGAAGACATTGCTGCAGAGATCAAGATCGACGATTTCGCCAAGGTCGACCTGCGCATCGCCAGGATCGTCAAGGCCGAGCATGTGGAGGGCTCCGACAAGCTGCTGCGCCTGACGCTGGATGCCGGCGAAGGCCGCCTGCGCAATGTCTTCAGCGGCATCAAGAGCGCCTACAAGCCCGAAGACCTGGAAGGCAAGCTGACCGTGCTCGTCGCCAACCTCGCCCCGCGGAAGATGAAGTTCGGCATCAGCGAGGGCATGGTGCTGGCCGCCAGCCACGCCGACGAGAAGGCCAACCCGGGCGTGTTCGTGCTGGAACCTTTCCCGGGCGCACAGCCAGGCATGCGGGTGCGCTGACAGCCACGGAAGGCCGGCCGTTGGTGGCCCGCGGGAGCCGGGCCGGCCTCGGGTGCGATGACGCCTCGCTACTTCAGTAACGCGGCGCCGACTAAAATGCCGACATTCGATCGAGAGACCCGCCATGCCGCTGTTCTGGAAGCCCTACAAGTCCGAAGTCACCGCCTTCATCGAGCAGCTCAAGGCCCAGCGTCCGACGCTGGAAGCCGAACAGCGTGCCGGACGCGCCCTGCTGTGGGACAAGGAGCAGGACCGCTCCGCCCAGGCCGCTTTCCAGGACGCGAAGGTCGCCCAGCAACCCTACGTCTACCAGACCAAGGCCTGACGCCGACGTGGCTGACGAAGCCAGCGAGGCGGTGGCCGATCTGCCTGAGGTGGTCGATGCGGTCGCCGTGGCGCGCCTGTACGGCGAGCCGCTGTTCCAGATGCCGCTGGACCTCTACATCCCGCCGGATGCGCTCGAGGTCTTCCTGGAAGCCTTCCAGGGGCCGCTGGATCTGCTGCTCTATCTGATCCGCAAGCAGAACTTCAACATCCTCGACATTCCGCTGGCCGACGTGACGCGCCAGTACCTGAGCTATGTCGAGCAGATCCGCCGGCACAACCTGGAGTTGGCCAGCGAATACCTGTTGATGGCGGCGATGCTGATCGAGATCAAGTCGCGCATGCTGCTGCCGCCCAAGAAGAGCGAGGACGGCAAGGAAGTGGAAGACCCGCGCGCCGAGCTCGTGCGGCGCCTGCTGGAGTACGAGCAGATGAAGCTGGCCGCCGCGCGGCTGGACCGCCTGCCCGTGCTGGGCCGCGACTTTCTGCGGGCACAGGTGCACATCGAGCAGTCGCTGGCGCCCAACTTCCCCGATGTCGACACAAACGACCTGCGCGAGGCCTGGCTCGACATCCTCAAACGCGCCAAGCTCAACCAGCATCACAAGATCAGCCGCGAGCAGCTGTCGGTGCGCGAACACATGAGCATCGTGCTGCGCCGGCTGCAGGGCCAGCGCTTCGTGGAGTTCGAGCAGCTGTTCGACGTGAGCCGCGGCCAGGCCGTGCTCGTCGTCACCTTCATCGCGATGCTGGAGCTGGCCAAGGAGCGGCTGCTGGAGATCACCCAGGCCGAGGCGTTCGCGCCGATCTACGTGCGGCTCGCCTACACGCCGACCTGACCTCCGGCGATCACTTGCCGCGCAGCTTCTGCACGGCCACCACCGCGGCCAGCACCAGGGCACCTGCAACCACACCCACGAGCGCATTCGCGCCGTTCTCCAGCAGTGCCGACATCAGCCAGCTCTTGCCGAGCGTGAGCTGCTGGATGGCGTGATGCAGCGGTGCGATGCCGTGCACGAGGATGCCGCCGCCGACGAGGAACATGGCCGCCGTGCCCAGCACGGACAGCGCCTGCATCAGGCGCGGTGCGGCCGCCAGCAGGAAACGCCCCACCGCCTGGGCCGCCGCGCCCGCCTTGCGTGAGAGCCACAGGCCCACGTCGTCCATCTTGACGATGCCGGCCACGAAGCCATAGACGCCCAGCGTCATGGCCACCGACACGGTCACCAGCACGGCCAGCTGCGTCTGCAGCGGCGCCGTCGCCACGGTGCCGAGGGCGATGACGATGATCTCGGCGGACAGGATGAAGTCGGTGCGGATGGCGCCCTTGACCTTGTCCTTTTCATAGGCCGCCATGTCGACCTTCGGGTCGGCAATCGCCTTCACCAGTTCCTCGTGATGGGACTTGTCCTCGTCGGCGCTGTGCAGGAACTTGTGCGCCAGCTTCTCGAAGCCTTCGAAGCACAGGTAGGCGCCGCCGAGCATCAGCAGCGGCGTGATGGCCCAAGGGGCCAGCGCCGAGATCGCCAGCGCCGCCGGCACGAGGATGGCCTTGTTCAGCAGCGAGCCCTTGGCCACCGCCCAGACCACCGGCAGCTCGCGGTCGGCATTGACGCCGGTGACCTGCTGGGCGTTCAGCGCCAGGTCGTCGCCCAGCACGCCGGCCGTCTTCTTGGCAGCCACCTTGGTCATGGTTGCCACGTCGTCGAGGATGGTGGCGATGTCGTCGAGGAGAACGAGCAGGCTGGAGGCCATGGCGGCAAGGAGGCGGTCGTGGGAACGGCCGCGATGCTATCCCGCCATTTCAGCGGTAGTGGCGGGCCAGGCTCTCGGCGATGCAGACCGGCCGGGCGGAACCTTCCGCCTCGATGGCCACCTCCACCGTCACCTGCACCGCGCCGCCGGCGACATCGTCCATGGCCAGCAGCTTGAAACCGGCGCGCAGCCGGCTGCCCACCGGCACCGGCGCGGTGAAGCGCACCTTGTTGAGCCCGTAGTTCAGCACCATGCGCGACTCGCGCACCGCGAAGCCGGTCTCGAAGAAATACGGGATCAGCGACAGGGTGAGGAAGCCATGCGCGATGGGCCGGCCGAAGGGCCCGGCCTTGGCGCGCTCGGGGTCGACGTGGATCCACTGCCGGTCCTCCGTGGCCTCGGCGAAGGCATTCACACGGGCCTGGTCGACCAGGATCCAGTCGCTGTGACCCAGCGGCAGGCCGACCAGGGACCGCAGGTCGGCAAGAGTCTCGAAGATGCGCATTCGGCGGGGCGGGAGTGGAAGTGATGCGGCTCGAAGTTACCCTAGTGGCCTATGTCTGAAAGTACCGTCCGCGACATCCTCGTCCTCGTCGCCCATCCCGACATCGGCCGCTCCTATGCGACCCGCGCCCTTGTCGAGGCGCTGCGTACCTCGGCCGCGGCCGACCGTGTCGAGCTGCGCGACCTCTACCGCCTCTATCCCGACTTCCACGTGCACATCGACGCCGAGCAGCGCGCCCTGGAGGCCGCCCGGCTCGTCGTCATGCTGCACCCGATCTACTGGTACAGCATGCCGGCGCTGCAGAAGCTTTGGCTGGACGAAGTGGCTCATCTCGGCTGGGCCTACGGCCCGGGCGGCACGGCGCTGCACGGCAAGGACTTCTGGCTGGTGGCCTCCACGGGCGGCGGCGCCGAGGCCTACGCGCCCGGCGGTCACAACCACCATCCCATCGGTGAATTCCTGCTGCCCTACCGGCAGTCGGCGCGCACCTGCGGCATGAACTGGCTGCCGCCGCAGATCCTGCATGCCGCCCACCGCGCCACGCCCGCGCAGGTAGCAGCCCATGCCGAGCTGTTCGTGAAGCGCCTGGCGCACTACCCCGAATGGTGTCAGGGCGTTGCCGAGTCCCCCGTCGGCGATGAGGACGACGTGGCCCTGGATGAACGGCCGGCGCTGTTCTCGACGCTGGAGGGTGCGCGATGAGCCATGGCAACTGGCTGCAGCTGCCCCTCGTCTTTCTCGCCGCTGCCGTGCTGGCCGTGCCGCTGGCGCGCTGGGCACGCCTGGGTTCCATCCTGGGCTATCTCGTGGCGGGTGTGCTGATCGGGCCGGCCGTGCTCGGACTGATCCCCGAGTCCACCGCCATTCCGGAGGTGGCCGAGCTGGGCGTCGTGCTGATGCTCTTCCTGGTCGGCCTCGAACTGGAGCCCAAGCGGCTGTGGGCCATGCGCCGGCCCATCTTCGGCTGGGGCAGCGTGCAGCTGCTGGGCTGCGCGGCCGTGCTGGCTGCGGTCGCGCTGGCGGTGGGCACGCCGTGGCGGTTGGCCGTCGTCGTCAGCCTGGGTCTGGCGATGTCATCCACCGCGGTCGCGCTGGCCGTGCTGGCCGAGCGCAACCTGGGCCGCACGACGGCGGGCGAAAGCATCCTGTCCGTGGCCCTGCTGCAGGACATTGCCGCCATCCCGGTGCTGGCTCTCGTGCCGGTGCTGGCCCTGAGCGGCGCGCATGACGACGGCGACAGCCAGACGTGGCTGGCGGCCGGCAAGGCCCTCGGCGCCATCGTCGTCATCGTCTTCGGTGGCCGGCTGCTGCTGCGCCCGGCGCTGCGCTGGATCGCCCGGAGCAAGACGCCGGAGATCTTCACCGCCGCCGCACTGCTGCTGGTGCTGGGCACGGCCGCGCTGATGCAGCTGGTCGGTCTGTCGATGGCGCTGGGCGCCTTCCTGGCCGGCGTGCTGCTGGCGGAAAGCGAATACCGCCGGGAGCTGGAGACCGACCTGGAGCCGTTCAAGGGCCTGCTGCTGGGCCTGTTCTTCATCGCCGTCGGCATGGGGCTGGACCTGAAGGCCGTGGCCGGCCAGCCGGGCTTCGTCGCGGCCGTGCTGGCGGCGCTGCTCGTCTGCAAGATCCTCGTGCTGGGGCTGATGGCCAAGGCGATGAAGATTCCGCTCGTGGAGCGGCCGGCCTTCATCATCCTGCTCGCCCAGGGCGGCGAGTTCGGCTTCGTCGTCTTCCAGCTCGCGCAGGGCGAGGGCATGATCACCGCAGCCCAGAACTCGGCGCTGGTGGCTTCGGTCGCGTTGTCGCTGGCGCTGACGCCGCTGCTGCTCACGGGGGGTGACCGGCTGATGTCGCAGAAGCTCGCCCGCCGCGGCGACAAGAAGCGCAAGGACGCGCCGCCGCCGCCGCCCGCGCCCATCATCATTGCCGGCAGCGGCCGCTATGGCCAGGTCGTCGGCCGCATGCTGCGCGCCAACGGCTTCGACGCCACCATGCTGGACCAGGACGCCGAAGCCATCGAGGGCCTGCGCAAGTTCGGCTGGACGGTGCACTACGGCGACGCCACCCGTCTGGACCTGCTCAAGAGCGCCGGCGCCGCGAAAGCGCGCGTGCTGGTCCTTGCCATCGACGACATCGAGCAGAGCGTCGAGGTGGCCGAACTGGCACGCGAGCACTTCCCTGCCCTCACCGTGGTGGCGCGCGCCAGGAACGTGCAGCACTACTACCAGCTGCACGAGGCCGGCGTGCGCCACATCGAGCGCGAGACCTTCGACTCCGCCCTGATGAGCGCACGCAGCGTGCTGGAGCTGACCGGCATGGAACCCCACGCCGCCCGCCGCCAGGCCATGCGCTTCAGGCGCCACAACATCGATGTGCTGAACCAGATGGTGCCGCTGCAGGGCGACGAGGGCGCGCTGATCGCCGCCGCCAAGCTGGGCCGTCAGCAGTTCGAGCAGCAGATGGCCGCCGAGCGTGATGCCGACGAGGCGCAGCGTCGCTCCCGGCACGCCGGCTGGGACAGGGCCGACGCGCCGGAGTGAATCCCACCGGATTCCCCGTCGAGGTCACATGGATGTCGAGGGCTCGCACCTCGCGATCGCGGCCGCCCGGCCACAATCGAGCCCATGTTTGCCCCGTCCCAGCTCGAAGTCCGGCGCTTCTTCTGCGCCACCTACCGCAAATGGCGCGATGGCGCGCCGCTGATCCCGATGGAGGCGATTGCCGCCGACTGGATCGCCGAGCACCCGGAATACCACGCCGACCTGGCCGACGAGGAAGCCGCGCTGGAAAAGGTCTACACGGTCGAGGAAGGTCGCACCAACCCGTTCCTGCACCTGTCCATGCACCTGACGATCACCGAGCAGCACGCCATCGACCAGCCCTCGGGCATCCGCCAGGCCGTCGACCTGCTCAGCGCCAGGCGCAACTCCCGCCACGAGGCTCACCACACGGCCATGGAAGCGCTGGGCGAGATGATCTGGGCCTCGCAGCGCAGCGGCCTGCCGCCCGACGGCCACGGCTATCTCGACAAGGTGCGCCAGGCCGCCACCCGCTGAGCAGACGCAAAAAAGCCACCCGCGGGTGGCTTTCTTCATGCTGAACCGGTTCAGGCGGTGTAGTTGCCGCCGCCGACGCTGCGGCGCTCTGCCTTGCCGGCGGCGCCATAGAGACCGGTCGGTTCGCTCGGAATCAGCACATCCAGCGCCCGGTCCAGCGACGCGTTGCCGCGGGCGAGGCTTTCGCGTTGCGCGGCCAGCAGGCCACCGGCGCGCACGAGGCGGTTGCGCAGCGCGGCCGGCACGCCGCCGCTGCGGGCGGCCTCGCCGAAGCTCTGCACGGCGCGGGCCAGGTGCTGATGCAACTCGGACGAATGCAGTTCGATGGCCGCGGCATCACGACGGGCGAGCGCGTCGCCAAGCTGGACCAGCGCAGCCTCGACCGCCTGGAGCGGCTGTTCGAGTTCGGCACTGAGCGGGGACGGGGCGATGGCGGTCATGGGTTCAATGCTTGTTGGCACGCGCGTTCAGCAATTCTTGCGCATTGGCGACCAACTTGTCAGCGATTGCGTTGGCATTGATCGTGAACTTGCCCTCGC
>SEEY01000746.1 GCA_004211235.1 Rubrivivax sp. | reverse complement strand
GCGTGCGCGAGATCTGCTGGTTGACGTTGGCGATTTCCTTGGCCAGCTGGTTGACGACGGTGACCGAGGCCTTGAGGTCGCTGACGACACCGGCCTGCAGGTCCACCAGCTGTGAGCCGCCGTTTGAAAAGCGCTTGGCCAGCTCGCTGGCGCGGCCCAGCGCAACCTGGCGGGCCGAGGGGTCGCTCGGCCGGCTGGCCACATCGACCATCGCATTGAGGAACTGGCTGGCCGCATGGCCGAGGCCGTCCGTGCCGGGCGGGAACACCTTTTCCAGGCGGGAGAGCTGCTCGGCGCGCGTTGCATCCGCCGACGCCACCGACTTGGTTGCCGCGGCCTGCTTGGTGAGGAATTCGTTGTGCGAGCGCTCGACGGTCTGCACGCTCACGCCCTTGCCGAAGAAGCCCGCGCCGGTGTACTGGCCAGGCGACGTCGTCAGCACGACCGACTGGCGCGAGTACCCCGGCGTGTTGGCGTTCGCGATGTTCTGGCCAATGGTCTGCAATGCCGCCTGGTTGGCGAACATCGCGCGGGCGCCGACGGAAAGTAGGCCTGCCATTTCTGTTCCTTACGCGAGGGTGCTCTGCACGCGCTGCGTGGTTTGGATGGTCCTGGCGATCTTCTCGGCGTAGGCCGGGTCGGTCGCGTAGCCGGCCTGCTGCAGCCCGCGGGCAAAGCCGGCGGCATTGCCGTTCTGCGCCTGGGTCACGACCTTGGCGTAGCGCTCGTTGTTGCCGAGCAGGCGTGCATAGTCCTTGAAGGCCTCGTCGTAGCTGCCGTAGGCGCGGAACTTGGCGGTCACCTTGACCGCCTGGCCGTTGATGACCTCGGTGGTCCGCACGTCCACGGTCTTGCCCTTCCAGCTCGGCGTGGCCTTGATGCCGAAGATGTTGTGGCTCTTGCTGCCATCGGCGCCGACGATCTCGCGCCGGCCCCAGCCGCTTTCATGCGCGGCCTGCGCCACCATGAAGCTGGCCGGAATGCCGGTGGCGGCGGACGCTGCCTTGGCCGCCCCGTCGTGCTTCTGGATGAAGCTCTGGACGTGATTGGGGATGCCCTTGGTGGCCAGCGCGGGCAGTGCCTGGGCCAGCGTCGTCTGGCTGGCCTTGCGCACGGTCTCGGGCGACAGGTCCTGGATGCCCATCTGACGGGCAAGCTGCTTCTGGATGGCTTCTGACAGACCGCCCGGCAGGCCGCTCATCTTGCCGGCGAACTGGGTGTCGAGCATCTCGGTGCCGAGCTGCGTGGCGTTGTTGTCCAGCATGCCGCTGGACAGCGTGGACGCGCGCATGCTCTTCATCACTTCCTGCATGAAGAGCGATTCGAACTGCTTGGCCGTTTCCCGGATGCTGGCCTTGGGGTCGCGCGAGGCCTGGGCCTTGAGCGCATCGAGGCTACCGAGGCTTTGGCCGGAGATGGACTGGAACGAGGACATCAGATCACCTCGAGTTCGGCGTTCAGGGCGCCGGCGCTTTTCATCGCCTGCAGGATGGCCAGCAGGTCCTGGGGCGTGGCGCCGAGGGAGTTCAGGGCCTTGACGACATCCGACAGGCGCGCGCCGGCAGGCAGCTGGATGAGGCTGCCGGGCTCCTGGCGGATGGAGATGTCGGCCTTCTCGGCCACGACGGTCTGGCCGCCGGAGAGGGCATTGGGCTGGCTGATGACGGGCGTGGAGCTGATCGTGACCGACAGGCTGCCGTGGGCCACGGCGCAGGACGACAGCGTCACCGACTGGTTCATGACGATGGAGCCGGTGCGCGCATTGATGACGACCCGGGCGGCGGGCGCGGCCATGTCGATGGCCAGGTTCTCCACGTCGGCGAGGAAGGCGACCCGGTCGTCCGGCGTGGCCGGGGCCTTCACCCGGACGACCCGGCCGTCGAGCGCCTGCGCGATGCCGGCGCCCTTGGCCTTGTTGATGGCCTGGGCGACGGCGCGCGCGGTGGCGAAGTCGCTGCTGTTGAGGTCCAGCTGCAGGGTGTCGCCCTGAGCCAGCGGCGTGGGTACCGAGCGCTCGACCAGGGCGCCCGCCGGAATGCGGCCGGCGCTCAGGTGGTTGATCTGCACCTTGGAGCCCCCAGCGGCGGCACCGGCGCCGCCCACCACCATGTTGCCCTGGGCGATGGCGTAGACCTGGCCGTCGGCACCGCGCAGCGGGGTGG
>SEEY01000745.1 GCA_004211235.1 Rubrivivax sp. | reverse complement strand
GGGCCGAGCAATGCGCCGACGCCGGCCTCGTGTCCTTCCACTTCGTCAACGTCGCCGGCGACCCGCTGGTCGCGCCGTTCGGCGGCATCGACGCGCGCATCGGCACCAACCCGTTCTGCGCCGCATTTCCCCGCGCCGGCAAGCCGCCGCTGGTGCTGGACTTCGCCACCAGCCGCATTGCCTTCGGCAAGACGCGGGTGGCCTACAACAAGGGGCAGGCGGTGCCGCCGGACAGCCTGATCGATCACGCCGGCAATCCCAGCAACGACCCGAAGGACGTGCATGAAGACCCGCGCGGCGCCCTGCTGCCGTTCGGCGGCCACAAGGGCTACGGCATGGCCGCGCTGTGCGAGGTGTTCGCCGGCGCGCTGAGCGGCGGCTTCACGACGCACGCGCGCAGCCTGATGACGAACAGCGCCATCATCAACTGCATGATGTCGGTCATCATCGACCCGAAGGCCTTCGATGCGCCCGACGCCGAGCAGGAGGCCGACGCCTTCGTCGACTGGCTGCGGAGCTCGCGGCTGGCGGCAGGCGTCGACGGCGTGCTGGTGCCGGGCGAACCGGAGCTGCAAGGCGCGCAGAGCGGGCGCAAGGCACGCCGATCGACGCGGCGAGCTGGGCGCAGATCACGCAGGCAGCGCGGGACGTGGGCATGACGGAGGAAAGCATTGCCGCCGTGACGGCTGGCTGAGACACGGTCATCGGGCCGGGTTAGCGCATGGAAGCCGGCAGCGCCGCTGTCAGCCCGCCTTCGCCTTTGCGCTGCGGGCGGCGGGCTTCTTCGGCGACTTCGTCAGGCTCGAACTCAGCCTGCGGTACGCCACGTCCATGTGATGCCGCATTGCCTCGCGTGCCTGCTCCGGGTCCCTGGCGCGCAGCGCGGCCAGCACTGCGCGGTGTTCGGCGATGGCCTGGGCCCAGACCTCGGGGGTTTCGAAGTGGCTATGCAGCTGGTCGAACAAGGGCCCCAGCCTCAGGTCGAACATGCGCCGCACCACGCCGACCAGTACGCTGTTGCCCGTGGCCTCGGCGATGGCGACATGGAACTGCCGGTCCGCGTCCAGCGGCTTGACGCCGGCCAGCGCGTCGGCTTCCATCTGGTCGATGGCGTCGCGAAC
Organism: Rubrivivax sp.; assembly: GCA_004211235.1. The sequence goes on along the minus strand of SEEY01000745.1, from coordinate 1,042 downwards.
CGCGTCGAAGTGGCGCTTTTTCCCCAGTTTTGCAGCGGTGGCGGCCACTTCGCCTTCCAGCAGGGCGCGCGCCTGGATCAGCTCCAGCGGCCCCTCTTCCCCGGACAGGTCGAAGCCTTCCGGCGGCTGCGCCGGCAGCTCGCAGACATAGATGCCGGAACCCATGCGCACTTCGATATACCCTTCGACCTCGAGCGCGATCAGGGCCTCGCGCAGCGAAGGCCGGGACACGCCCAGCTGCACCGCCAGGTCGCGCTCGGAAGGCAGGCGCGAGGCGACCGGGAATTCGCCGCTGACGATGAGCTCCCTTAGCTGGTTGCTGATCTGGCGGTACAGGCGCTGCGGTTCGATGGCTTGGATGGGCATGGCTTTATGGTGATCACGGCGTGCTGCGGCGCTGACAGCCTCAGCCTTGTTCTGGCTGCTGCGCCAGCGAGCCGGCGCAGCGAAGCCCGGATTATACGCGGCAGTGCAGCATGCGCCATGCCGCTACTGCCGGGCGGCGACCGGCTCCGGGAAAACCATGCCATGGGCCGCGGCGCAGTCACGCAGCATCGGCGCAATCGACGGGTGCAGCACGATGCCTGCCGCCTCCTGCTGTGATTTCAACGCCATGCCGCGGTCGCCCGGCATCCTTACCGCGTCGACGCCCGGCCGCGGCGGGTTGGTGCGGCAGGCATCGCCTATCCAGTCCATCTGGCGCAGGAAGTCCGCGCTGCCGCCGAAGGCCGACGGGTCGTACAGCGTCATGAAGACCGTCGCACCCCAGCCATCCGGCGGGTCTGCGCGGCCATGGCCTGCGAGGCCGCCGGTCAGCGCCTCCACCGCAAGCGCCAGCCCGAAGCCCTTGTGTCCCGCCTCCATGCCGCCCAGCGGCAGGATGGTGCCTGGCGGGTCGGCGGCCAGCACGGCCGGGTCATCGCTGGGATTGCCCTGCGCGTCCAGCATCCACGCATGCTCGAACCGGCGGCCTGCCTTTTGCAGCCGCGCGCTCATGCCGTTGGTGGTGACGGACGCGGAAATGTCGACCAGGTAAGGCGTG
>SEEY01000098.1 GCA_004211235.1 Rubrivivax sp. | reverse complement strand
GGTGCGTGGGCCGCCGCCTGGTGCCGGGTCGGGGTTGGTCTGGGCGACGGTTGGCGCCACCGGGATGTCGCCATCGCAGTCGTCGCAGGCGTGGACGGCAAGGGAGGCGAGCGCCGCGCAGGCCGCAGCCGCGCGCGCAAGGGTAGTCAGTGTCATGACGAGGTCGATCGGAGTCGGTGAGCCGTCGCAGCGCGCGACGGCAAACGCCGGGCCTGGCGGCCCTGGCAGGCTAGGGACTCAGATCAGCTCGGGCGGGGCCCGGGCGCTGGCAGGGCGCCAGGCGTGGGCGGTGACCGGTGCGGTCCAGAAGCGCTCGGGTGCTTCAGCCGACAGGTCGCTGCGCAGGTGCAGCGCCGGCAGCCGCGGCGGGCCGGCGAGGTCGGCGGCACCGATGTGGCAGGCCGGGCAGTGGCCGTGCGCGAGCAGGTCCAGCGCCGCCTCGATGGGCTTGGGCTTGACGGCGCTGCTGCTGGCGCTCGGCGCCCTGCAGATGTCCTGCCAGGCGCCGAAGTCGCCGCGCGCATGCGCCAGCGCCGCGCTGATGCCCGGCGCCAACAGCCCGAGGCAGAGCATGGCCAGCAGCCACCAGGCCTGCCGGCGGATGCGGGCAGGGCGGGGCTGGAGGAAGTGGGCGAACGGCATGGTTCAGGCGGCAGGGCCTGCATTGTGCAGTCTGGCCAACACCGTGTTGACGCTGCGTTCGCAGCGCGCGCCGTCGAAGGCGAACACGCCTTGCTGGGCGAGGTCGATGTCCTGCGCCAGCGCCTGGCGCATCAGGCCTCGGCCACAGCGTCGCCATCCGGGAACCGGGCAGCCGGTGGCCGCCCGCGCCCTGTTAGAACCGGTGGCGCATGCCCACCGAGAAGCTGTTGCCGTTGGCCAGCCCTGCGACCTTGTCGCTCATCGCCATGGCATACAGGTCGGTGCGCTTGGACAGGAAGTAGTCGTAGCCCACCGTCAGTGTCTTGCGGCCCGCGCCTGCCGTCGGGCTGATGCGGCCGTACTGCATCAACAGCTTCCCCAGGCCGATGGGCACGCTGGCGCCCGCCTCGTAGATCTTGTAGTCGACATGCTTGGTGTCGTTGCTGGCCTTGGCGTACTGGGCAAACAGCTTGACGACGCTGAAGTCGTAGGAGCCGTTGGCCATCCAGACCGTGGTGTCGTCCACCGGCGTCGCGCCACCGTCCTTCTGCACCTTCTGGTAGACCAGCGCGGCGGCCAGCGGGCCGCTGGTATAGCTGCCGGTGGCCGCTACATTCCGTCCGCCCTGGCCTTCGCCGGGGGCGACGAAGGCGCTCGCCGTGAAGCCGGCGAAGGTCGGTGTCGTGTAGAGCACCGAGTCGCTCCAGCCCGAGTCGCCGGTGACGGTGCCGCTGGTGAAGATGTGGCGAATGGCGGGCGAGTAGCCAAATGAGTCGCCGATGGCGTTGAAGTTCAGCGTCGCCAGGAACAGCGTCGTCGTGTTGCGGCCGAGCTTGAGGGTGCCGAAGTCCTTGCTGGTGAAGCCGACGAAGGCATTGCGTGCCCAGAAGGGATCGGTGCCGGAACGTCCGCTCGCGCCGATGTCCGCACGCATGAAGCTGTCGATCTGGAAGATGGCCGACAGGCCGCCGCCCAGGTCTTCCGTGCCGCGAAAGCCGAAGTAGCTTGTCGTCATCTTGCCGCTGTCGGCGGTCTTGATGGTGGCCGTCGTGCCGGCTGCCTTGCCGCTGCCGACACTCAGGTCGATGAGGCCGTAGGCGGTCACGCTGCTCTGGGCGAGCGCGGGGCCGGCGGCCAGTGCGAACAGGCAGGACGCCAGGGTCTTCTTGTTCATTCGCAGGTTCTCCTCGTTGTTGAAATCAGTTCTGGCCGCGATGTGCCCAGCCGGTCATGCGCCGCTCGACGACGGCAAAGAATTCATACATGGCCATGGCCATGGCGCCAACGACCAGCAGCCCTGCGAAGGCCAGGCCCATCTGCATGGAGGAGCCGGCGGAGATGAGCAGGTAGCCGATACCCTCGTTGGAGGCGGTCATCTCCGACACCGTCGTGCCCACGAACGCCAGCGTGATGGACACCTTCAGCGCACCGAAGAAATACGGCATGGAGCGTGGCAGGCCGACCTTCCACAGCACGTCGGTGCGCCTTGCGCCGAGCACGCGCAGCACGTCCTCCAGCTCGGGCTCCAGCGTGGCCAGGCCGGTGGCGATGTTGACCATGATGGGAAAGAAGCTGATCAGGAAGGCCGTCAGCACGGCCGGGCCGACGCCGATGCCGAACCACACGACCAGGATGGGCACGAAGGCCGCCTTGGGCAGCGCGTTGAAGGCCGTCATCAGTGGGTACATCGCGTCGTAGGCCAGGCGCGAGCTGCCCATCAGGCAGCCGAGCAGCACGCCGACGACGATGGAGATGCCGAAGCCCAGCATCGTCACCCACCAGGTGCGCCACGCGTGTCCCAGGATGGTGGCGTGATGCTCCCAGAACTGCTGCGCGATGCGCGACGGGCTGGGGAAGAGGAATTCCGATACGTCGAACAGGCCGCAGACGCTCTGCCAGACGGCGAGGATGAGGACGAGCAGGATCCAGTGCGCCTGCTTCTGAAGTCGACGGGACTTCATTGCGAGATCTCCGCGCCGGCCTTCTTCAGCGCGCCGATGTGGCCGCGCAGCTCCAGCACGATCTCGCCGAACTCCGGCGTGTAGGTGACGTCCAGGTCGCGTGGGCGCGGCAACGGCACGTCGCGCTTGAGCAGGAAGCGGCCCGGGCTGCGCGTCATCACGTAGATGCTGTCGGCGAGGAACACCGATTCCCGCAGGTCGTGCGTCACGAGGATGACGTTGAAGCCCTGCGCGGCCTGCAGGTCGCGCAGGATGCACCACAGTTCCTCGCGTGTGAACGCATCGAGGGCGCCGAAAGGCTCGTCGAGCAGCAGCAGTTGTGGCTCGTGGATGAGGGCGCGGCAGATGCTGGCGCGCTGCTGCATGCCGCCGGACAGCTGCCAGGGGAACTTGTCTTCGTAGCCGGCCAGGCCGACGCGGGCAAGCAGCGCGCGGGCGCGTGCCTCGAATTCCTGGCGCTTCTGCTTCAGCTCCGAGCGGAAGGGCTCGACGATCTCCAGCGGCAGCATCACATTGGCCAGCGTCGTGCGCCAGGGCAGCAATGACGCCGACTGGAAGGCCATGCCGCTGATCTTCAGCGGGCCGTGCACGGTGCGGCCGTCGACCCGGATCTCGCCGCGGGACGGAGGCTTCAGCCCGGTGGCCAGCTTCATGAAGGTGGACTTGCCGCAGCCCGACGGGCCGACGATGGCGATGAACTCGCCGCGCGCGACCTTCAGGTCGATGGCCTCGACGGCGAACTTGTCCTGCGCCAGCAGCTCTTCGTTGTAGGCGAGCCAGACATCGCGGAAGTCGACGAAGGGCGCGACGGGCGTCTTCGGCACGGTGCCGGTGATGCCCGCCCCGGCGCCGCCGGACTCGGCCGCCATCTCGGCCGCACGCGGCCGGCCGTTGGGCCCGTTGACTCTCATTTCTTCACCGGCGGCAGGATGTTCAGTTCCGCGGCGCCCGGCAGGAAGCTGCCGTTCCACACGGCGGCGGCGTCCACGCGGGTCTTGGTGGCGTAGGTGTCGGACACCTGGCTGGCCATCAGCGACAGGCGCGCCGCATTCAGCTGGCCGAAGCCCTCGGCGCGGGCGTCGGGGCTGGCGATGGCCGCATCGATGGCCATGCGCAGACGCCGCTTCTCGAGATCCACGTTGATGATGCCGTCGCGCTCCTTGACGAAGGCGATCGCGTCGTCCGGCTTGGCCAGCACCTCCTTGGCACCCTTCGCGAAGGCGCGCAGGAAGGCTTTCAGCGCCTCCGGCTTTTCCTTGATGAACTTCGGCGTGACGATGATGACGTTGCCGTACAGCTTCACGCCGTTTTCGGCATAGGGGAACAGCGTCACGTCTGCGGGTTTCACACCGCGCGCTTCCAGGTTGAGCAGCGAGGTGAACGAGAAGCCGGTGATGGCGTCCACGTCGCCACGCAGCAGCATGGTTTCGCGCAAGGGCGGGTCCATGCTGACCCAGGTGACGGCGCCCAGCTTGTTGGCCTTGGCCAGGATCGGGAAGCCGCGCCTGCCGGCGTCGAACACCGGGGCGCCGAGCTTCTTGCCCGTCAGGTCGGCCAGCGTCTTGATGCCGCTCTTCTTCAGCGCCAGCACGGCGGCCGGCGTGTTGTTGTAGACCACCATGACGGCCACCGGCTTGTTCGGCGCGTCCGGGTTGTTGGCATGGAACTCCATCAGCGCGGCCATGTCCGCGAAGCCGATGTCGTAGGCGCCCGAGGCCACGCGGGTCACCGCGCCGCCGGAGCCGTTGCCGGCGTCGACGGTGACGTCCAGCTTCTCAGCCTTGAAGTAGCCCTTGGCCGCCGGCAGCAGGAACAGGGCGGCTGGACCCTCGAAGCGCCAGTCGAGCTGGAACTTGACCGGCGTTTCCTGCGCCTGCGCCTGTGTGTGAGCGAAGGGTGCGGCGATCAGGGCGAGCGCGGCCAACAGCTTGCCGACATGCTGGGAGAAGGTCATTCGATGTCCTTGAGAGGGCGGGTGGCGTGGTATTCCTGTGAGGTACACAAGTTCCATGCCCGACGTTGCTTGGGGCGGTCTTGGACTTTCGATTGCGCCTGCACCACCGGTGGTCGGCGGGCGATCCGCGCGCCCCTCTGTGGTGCCCAGGATCAGTACTTGGCGAAATTGGCGGCCACGCGCTGCTGCAGGTAGTCCTCGGCCGTGATCGGCGGGTACTTGGCCGAGGGGCTTTCGATCACCACGTCGCGGTTGGCCTGCGCGAAGAACGCCAGGCTGTAGCGCGCGCCCTGGTACTCATCGGCCGCAGGGTTCTTCACGCGGTGGAAGTTGGAGGGCAGCTGGTCGTCGCTCCAGCGCATCAGCATGTCGCCGATGTTGCAGGTGATGAGATCGTCGGCGGGCTTGATCGGCGTCCAGGCGCGAGACGCCATGTCCTTGCCGGGCAGCACCTGCAGGCCGCCCTGACCGGCACGCTGGAACAGCAGCGTGAGGCAGTCGAAGTCCGTGTGCGCGCCGGCGCGCCACAGCCCGAGGCGCTCGCGGTGCGCCGGTTCGATGGCGAAGTAGTGCAGCAGGCGCAGCGTGCTCTGGTAGCCGGGCTGTGACGGGTCATGTGCGACGGTGAAGAAGTCGTCCGCGAAGCCCAGCTTGGCCGCAAAGCAGGACAGCACGCGCATGCCGACATGCCAGGCCTGGCGTTCGAAGTCCAGCATCGTCGCCTGGAACTTCGGCAGCTCGTCGTCGGGCCACTGCCCGGCCATGTGCGGGCGCGTGATCTGGTAGGACTCCTTCTGGTCCGGCGTGCCGGTCGATGGGCGCACCTGGGCGCGGCTTTCCCAGCCGGCATTGAGCTGCTTTTTCAGCGGATGCCGGCCCTTGATCTCATCCGGCAGGGCGAAGAAGCGCTCGGTCAGCGTGAAGGCCTGCGTGATGGTGGCCGGTGCGATGCCGTGGTTCTTCAACTGGAAGAAGCCGACGTCGACCGCGGCATCCCAGAGCTGGTCGGCGATCTCGGCCCGGCGGGCATCGAAGTCCGCCAGGTCGATGACGCGGACCTCGCGCTCATGGGTCTCGGAGCCCATCGCGCCCATCAGGGATTCGCGCTGCAGTTCCTGCATCGTGTTCATGGCAAATATCCGATCAACGAAGCCAAAAGGCGTTGTGAGGTGCGATGGCTTCGTCGGCGAGCGCCGGGCCGAGCACCTCGAAAGGTTGGGAAGAAGTCTTGAAAACGTCGCGGCAGGACATCTCGAGGTCGTCCGCGCCCGCCTGCAGGACGCGAAATGTCCGCAGGCTGACGGCATCGATACCGAAGACGACGCGCCGGATGCCCGACCAGAAGATCGCGCCCGCGCACATCACGCAGGGCTCGCCGGACGCATACATCGTGGCGCCGGCAAAGGCGCCGCGGGGGTTTTCCCGCGCCGCTGCACGAAGCGCGTTCACTTCGGCATGGCCCGTGCAGTCGCCGGTCTCGGCGTTGTCGTTGCGTGCCTCGCCGAGCACCGCGCCGCTGCCGGCAACGATGACCGCGCCGAACGGCCGGTTGCCGCGCTCGCCGGCCTGTGCGGAGAGCTCGATGGCGCGGCGCAGGTAGAGCGCGTCCGTGTCGTTCAGCGCATCGTTCACGGCGGTCATGCCTTCGGCATCCGTTCAGACTGCGGCGGCAGAAAGCGCAAGTCATAGACCGCATCGAAAGCCGGCCTGGCCTTGAGCCCGAAGGTCTCGGCGACCGAGGCGATCTGCTGCTCGGCGAGCGTGCGCTGCACGCCGCCCAGGCCGTGCTGGCGCGTGTCGGCGCCGGTCACGTAGCCGGCGGTGATCTGCCAGCGCGAGACCTCGGTCGCCGCGTTCAGCAGCGGTTCGCGGGCGATGACATGCGCCATCGCGGCGGCCGGATCGGCGAGCGTGTCGTTCAGGCCGCGTTGGGTGGCGCGCAGGAATCCGGCCACCGCGGCCGGGTTGGCGGTGGCCAGCTTGGTCGACGTCAGGATGGCGTTGCCGTAGAGCTGCAGGCCGGCGTCCGAGTACTTCAGCACTGCGAGCTGCTCGGCCGGGATGCGCTGGAACAGCGAGACGGCGGAGTCGTGGAAGTAGGTCGCGCCGTCGACGTCGCCGCGCACGATGACGTTGTCGCGCTGCGAGAAGTCGGTCGTGACCCACTCGAAGGCGTCTGCCTTCATGCCCAGCTGCTTGGCGGCCATCGGCCAGGCGCGGCGTGTCGATTCCACGGCACCGGCGGCAATGCGCTTGCCGGCAATGCTGCGCCAGTCGTTGCCCAGGCCACGGTCGCGGCGGCCGATGATGACGAAGGGCGCGCGGTTGTAGTACTGGTAGACGGCGCGCACGAGGTCGGCCCGGCCGGCCTCGGCGTTGAACTCGACCAGCGAGCTGATGTCGCCGAAGCCCATGTCGTAGGCGCCGCTGGCCACGCGCGTGATCGACGCGACGGAGCCGTTGCCGACGTCGATGCTGACGTCCAGCCCCTGCTCGCGGTAGTAACCCTTGGCCAGCGCGACGAAGAAGGGCGCGACCTGGCCGCTGATGCGGAAGTCCAGCGTGAACCTGATCGGCGTCAGCTTGGCGGCCGAAGCGGCGCGTGCCGCGACGGGAAGTGCCGGCGCGCAGGCGGCGGCGAACTTGAGCAATTGGCGGCGTTGCATGAGCGGCTCCTGGATGAATGACTTCAGTCTAGGAACCGCGGAGGCATAGCAAAAGCCATGCACCGGCCATGTGGCCCATACCGCCGGGGCCATACAGACCCCCGTGCCGGCTCAGGTGGCGCGCGTCAGATCCTGTGCAACGGCGCTCACCTGCTCGCGCAGCCAGCGGCTCGCCGGGCTGGCGTGGCTGCGCTCGTGCCAGAGCTGGTAGAAGTTCATGGGCGGCAGCTCGCTTGGCGCCCGGACGATGACCAGCGGCATCATGGCCGCATAGTGCTCGGCGAAGCGGCGTGCCGTGGTGAAGACGAGGTCGGAGCGCGTCAGCACATAGGGCACGAGGTTGAATTCAGGCACCGTCGCGGTGATGCGGCGCTGGTAGCCCGTCTTGGCCAGTTCGCCGTCGATGGGCCCGGTGCGCGGCGCCGTGCCGGCGTGGGGCACCAGATGGCTCATGCGCAGGTAGCGCGCCAGGGACAGCCGCCGCTCCTGCGCCAGCGGGTGGCCTTCGCGCATGATGCAGACCACCTCGTCGCTGTAGAGCGGCCCGAGGCGCAGGTCCTCGCGCGGCCTCGGCTCGTTGCTGACGACCAGGTCGATGTGGCCGGCGTCCAGCGCCTGGGCGATGTCGAAGGCGGGGTCGACCGGGCGCACGTGCACGGCGATGCGCGAGCCGGCGGACGTGACTCGCGCAATCACTTCCGGCAGGAAGGTCGGCGCCAGGCTGTCGGCCGAGGCGATGACGAAGGCGCGCTGCGTCGTCGCCGGGTCGAAGCCGCTGCCGGCGCTCAGCCGCGCCACCTGCGACAGGATCTCGGCCAGCGGCTCGCGCAACAGCGCGGCGCGCTCGGTCGGAACGAGGCTGGACCCGCTGCGCACCAGCAGCGGATCGCCCATCACCGCGCGCAGCCGCTGCAGCTTGCGGCTGACCGCCGGCTGCGGCTGGCGCGTGCGCTCGGCGGCGCGCGTGACGCTGCCCTCCTGCAGCAGCACGGCCAGCAGCTGCAGATCGGCGAGGTTCAGCGCCAGCAATTCCTGCAGATCGGCGCCCTCCCGGCGGCGCGTCTTCGTCATGGACACCCCGGCGATGCTGGCTGGAACCGGCTCACGGCACGTGGCTCAGGCTTTGGCGAGCAGGTCCGCCAGTGTGCGCGCCACCACCTGGGTCGCGCGCTTCAGGTCGCCGAGCACGAGGTGTTCGTCCGCGCGCTTGGCATTGCTCTCCAGCACCGTGCGCGGCCCTGCGCCGTAGATCGCGGCCGGGATGCCGTGCGCGGTGTAGAGGCGAACGTCGGTGTAGAGCGGCGTGCCGGAGGTGGGGATGTCCTCGCCGAACACGGCCTGCGCGTGCTTCTGCAGCGCCGCGATGAGGGGAGCGGCGGCGGGCAGCGGTCTCATCGAACGGGCGAGGAGCAGTCGCTTGATCTCCGGCTTCACTCCCGGGCTCTGCGCGACAGCGGCCTCGATCAGCGCGCGTACCTCGGCCTCCACTGCCACCGGGTCTTCCTCGGGAATCATGCGGCGGTCCAGCTTCAGCACGACCTTGCCGGGCACCACGTTGGTGTTGCTGCCGCCGTCGATGCGGCCGACGTTGAGATAGGGGTGGTTGATGCCTGGCACGTCGGACAGCCGCGTCTTCAGCACGTCGTTGTGGGCGTAAAGCGCGGTCAGCAGTTTGGTGGCCGCCTGCAGCGCGTCGATGCCCGTGCTCGGGTAGGCCGCATGCGAGGCCAGGCCGTGCAGCGTCACCTCCATCTGCAGGCAGCCGTTGTGGGCCGTGACGACCTGGTAGCTGAAGCCGGCGGCAATCAGGTAGTCGGGCTTTGTGAGGCCTTGCGCGAGCAGCCAGCCCGGGCCCAGTTCGCCGCCGAACTCCTCGTCGTAGGTGAAGTGCAGCTCGACCGCGCCCTTCAGTGGCAGGCCCGAGTTCTTCAGCGCCAGCAGCGCGAACGTGAAGGTCGCGAAGTCGCTCTTGCTGACGGCCGAGGCGCGGCCGTAGAGCTTGCCGTCTTCAATCTCGGCGCCGTAAGGGTCGCGCAACCAGCCTTCGCCGGGCGGCACCACGTCACCGTGGGCATTCAGCGCGATCGTCGGGCCGTCGTCGGAGAAACGGTGGCGGACGATGAGATTGGTGATGGACTGCATGCCGGCGGCTTGCACGTCCACGGCGGGTACGGCGTGCTTCTCGACCTCGAAGCCGAGTCCGGTCAGCAGCTCGGCGGTGCGCTCGGCGTGCGGGGCGTTGTTGCCGGGCGGGGTGTCGGTGGGGATGCGGACGAGGTGCTGGAGGAAGCGGACTTCCTCGTCGAAGTGCTCGGCGATCCAGTCGTCGGTGCTGGCTGAAGTGGAAGACATGGTCAAAGCATTCTCAGCAAACGTTCAAAGGCCTCGACGGCCAACTCCGCGTCATCCACCGTCACCGATTCCAGCGGGTTGTGGCTGATGCCGCCATTGCCGCCGCGCACGAACAGCATGGCCTGGGGCAGCAGCTCGTGGATCTTCATCGCGTCATGTCCGGCGCCGGAGGGAAGGCGGTGCAGCGGCAGGCCCAGCTCGGCCACGGCGGCCTCCCAGCGTGACTGCCAGGACGCGATCTGTGCCCGGCGGGGGTTGAGCTTCACGCTGCAGCCGACGGTGGCCGCCAACGCCGCGCCGAGCGACGCGTCCTGGCAGTCACGCTGGGAGGCCGCCGTGGCCGAGCTGGGCCTGCCGCTGCACC
>SEEY01000744.1 GCA_004211235.1 Rubrivivax sp. | reverse complement strand
CGGACACGCCGCGGCCCTTGTAGCCCACCATGTTCATCGGGTCGCACCAGTCGCCCTGGGCGATGAAGCTCAGGCCGCGGGCGTCGCGGTCCTGCTGCAGCCAGGCCATGGCGGCATCCAGGCGCTGGGCGACGCTGAGGCCGTTGACGACGACGTCCAGCAACGCGAAGTCGCCGGTCTCGTCCAGGTAGGCCTGCAGGCAGACCGGCAGCCAGACGCAGTGGTCGGTGTGCGGCACCTGGTTGATGTACTTCAGCTCCGCGCCTTCGATCAGCAGGATGCCGTCCGGCATCGAGCCGTTCTCGTGCTGCTGGCTCAACGCGTGCAGCAGCGCGCCGCGCGTGACGCCAGGGGCGATGTACGCCATGCCGAGGTTGTCCTGCAGATAGTTGCGCGTCTGCGGGTCGGTGCTCAGGCGGTTGACGTCGCCGTGATAGAAGACCTGGCGCGGCAGCCAGTGGTTGACGAAGTTGTCGAACCCGGCGTCCGGCGTCTGCACCTGCAGGCAGCCGCTGCCGCTGTCGATGTAGGCGGCGTAGGCGGCACGCGTGCGCTCGAAGCCGGATTCGCTCAGATAGGTCGTTCGCAGCTGCGCGATCTCGGCGTCGTCGAAGGCGGGGCCGAAGAGGAATCTGAACGTCTGGCCCTCGTTCGGCTGCAGCGCCAGGCGGTATTGCACGCAGGCGGCAGGCGTCTCGTAACGCGCATCGCCGCCGGCCAGCAGCCCGGCCTGGAGCGCGCTCGGGTTGTGCAGGCCGCCTTCACCCTCGAAGGCCGATTGCCGCGCCTCCCAGGCGTCGGGCGTGCGCTCGCACAGGAAGACGGTCTTGTCCTTCAGGTGCTGGTTCTTGAAGTAGTCGGCCACCTTCTGGTAGGGCGTCACGCAGCTCGCGACGATGCCGCCGAGGTCGGCCCGCCACTCGGCCGACTGGTTCATCCACGACATGTTGCCGATGGGGAAGTAGGGCACGACGCTGAGGCGCCGCGCGCGGCCCGACAGGTCGGTGATGCGCAGGGCCCACAGCTCGGCGACGTCGTCGGTCGGCAGGCTCAGAACCAGCTCCACGCGCAGGCCGAGGTGCTCGACCGCCCAGCCCAGGTCATGCCGGCCGGCGATGAAGCGGAAGCTGTCGAGCTTCGCCCGCACCGGCTCGTACGGCGCCGAGAACAGCTCGCCGGTCTCCTCGTCCTTCACATAGACGAAGCGGCCGGGATGGTGGGCGTAGTAGGCCTGCTCCGGCTGCATGAAGGTCTTGGCCTCCAGGTTCGGCGCATGCGCGTACTTGGCCGGTTCGGGCTGCATGAACTGCGCGGTGGCATAGCCCCGGCAGGTGGCGTGGATCATCATCCGCCGGTTCCACAGGAAGCCGCCGGCCATGGGCATGGCCGTGGGGCTGGTGAGTTCGTAGCGTTCGCCGCCGTCGAGGGGACCGAGCATGGTGTTCAGGAGGTGAGAGCCGACTTGCGCGCGGCCAGGTCGGCCTGGATGCGCGCCATCGTCGGGTTGTCGAGGGTGTAGAAGATCATGATGACCGCGGCCATCAACGTGAAGCTGGCCGGGATCACCGACATCAGCCAGACGATGCCGGCCTGGGAGTCGGTCGACTGCGCCGCATTGGGCACATAGCCCAGCCAGGTGAAGATCGTGCCGATGACGCCGACGGCGACGGCCGTGCCGAGCTTCTGTGCGAAGGAGCTGGCCGCGAAGGTCATGCCCGTGGCCCGGCGGCCGTTGCGCCATTCGTTGTAGTCGGCCGAGTCGGCCAGCATCGAGAAGGACAGCGGCGACTTCGGGCCGAGCACCAGGCCGAGCGCGATCTGCAGCGCGTACATCACCACGATCTGGTCGGCATCGACGAACAGGAAGGCGGCGGACAGCACGGTCGACGCCAGCATCAGCCCGATCATCAGCTTGCGCTTGTCGATGAAGCGCGTCAGCAGCGGCGTGCAGGCCGTGCCCGCGGCCGCCGCCAGCAGATAGGCTGGCACGAAGGTGCCGAGCAGCTCCGGTCGGTTGACGACGTACTTGAAGTAGTAGGCCGCACTCGTCATGCGCAGCGTGATGCCGCCCATGATGATGAGGGCCAGGAAGAAAAGCAGGATCCACGGCTTGTTGCTGCGCATGACGAGTGCGGCCTACTACTTCAAGTACGTCGTCAACCGACCGGA
>SEEY01000743.1 GCA_004211235.1 Rubrivivax sp. | reverse complement strand
GACCCGCTGCTGGCCGGCCGCATCCATTCCTACGTCGACACGCAGATCACGCGCCTGGGCGGCCCGAACTTCCACGAGATCCCCATCAACTCGCCCATCGCGCCGGTGCACAACAACCAGCGCGACGGCTTCCACCGCCAGGCGATCCCGCGGGGCCGGGTTTCGTACGAGTCCAACTCCCTGGCGGGCGGCTGCCCCTTCCAGGCCGGTGCGGCCGGGCAGGGCTTCGTCTCGGTGGCCGCGCGGCTGAAGGGCCGCGAAGACCAGGCCAAGGTGCGCGCCAAGCCCGAGCTGTTCGCCGAGCACTACAACCAGGCCCGGCTGTTCTACGAGAGCCAGTCGCCGGTGGAGCAGAACCACATCGCCGCGGCCTTCCGCTTCGAGCTGAGCAAGGTGACCGTGCCGGCCATCCGGGAGCGCATGCTGGCCTCGCTGCGCAATGCGTCGGAAGACCTCGCGAACCGGATCGCCGCCGGCCTGAACATGCCCTTGCCCGAGCCGATGCCCAAGGCCCTCAACCGCGCGCCCCGGCCGGAGGTGAAGCTGTCGCCGGCGCTGTCGCTGTTCGCGCGACCGGGCGACGGCTCCATTGCCGGCCGCAAGATCGTGCTGCTGGCGGCGGATGGCGTGAACGGCGAGTCCGTGCTGGCCGTGCATGCCGCGCTGTTCGCGCAGGGCGCCGTGCCGCGCATCGCCGCGCCGCGCATCGGGCCGGTGCAGACGGCCGACGGCGTGGACCTGCAAGCCGACGTGTCGATGGAGAACGAGCCCGGCTTCCTGTTCGATGCGCTGGTGCTGCCCGACGGCGAGGCGGCGGTGAATGCGCTGCTGCGCGACGGCCACACCTACGAGTTCATCCGCGACCAGTACCGCCACTGCAAGCCCATCCTGGCACTCGGCACCGGCCTGCAGCTGCTGCAGGCGGCCGGCGTCGGCAGCGCGACGGCGACGGAGCAGCCGGACCCCGGCATCGTCATCGCCGATGACGCCGCCACCGGCGCCAGCGCCTTCATCCAGGCCGTGGCGATGCACCGTCATTTCCAGCGCGAGACCGACCCGCCGATGGTTTGAGCTTGTAAGACCGCTTCGTCCGATGGCTGTATGGATATACAGTCATCGGATGGACGTTCAGAGCAAGCTCGCCGTGCTGGCCGACGCGGCCAAGTACGACGCCTCCTGCGCCAGCAGCGGCGGCAACAAGCGCGACTCGCGCGACGGCAAAGGCATCGGTTCCACCACCGGGGCCGGCATCTGCCACGCGTTCACGCCGGACGGCCGCTGCGTGTCGCTGCTGAAGATTTTGCTGACGAACTGGTGCGTGTACGACTGCCTGTACTGCATCAACCGCAAGTCCAGCGACGTCAAGCGCGCCCGCTTCGCCATCGACGAGGTGGTGCAGCTGACGTTGTCCTTCTACCGCCGCAACGTCATCGAGGGCCTGTTCCTGTCGAGCGGCATCATCCGCACGCCCGACTACACGATGGAGCAGGTCATCGAGGTGGCGCGGCGGCTGCGCGAGCAGGAGCACTTCAAGGGCTACATCCACCTGAAGACGATTCCCGACGCGTCGCCCGAACTGGTGGAGCGCGCCGGGCGGTTTGCCGACCGGCTGTCGATCAATGTCGAGCTGCCGAGCGCCACGAGCTTGAAGCAGTTGGCGCCGGAGAAGGATGCGGACGGTATCGAGCGGACGATGTCGCGCATCCATCTGCGCCTGCAAGGGGCGAAGGAAGCGAAGCGCGACGCCGCCGCCATCCGCGCGTTGCCGGGTGCAGCGGCGAAGGCCGTGAAGCCGCCGCCCTTCGCGCCGGCCGGCCAGAGCACCCAGCTCATCGTGGGCGCCGATGCGTCCGACGACATCGCCGTGCTGCAGCTGTCCAGCCGCCTCTACACGGGCCAGGGCCTGCGTCGCGTCTACTACTCGGCCTACAGCCCCATTCCGCACGCCAGCAGCCAGCTGCCGCCACGGGCCGCGCCGCTGATGCGCGAGCACCGCCTCTACCAGGCCGACTGGCTCATGCGCTTCTATGGCTTCGCCGCAGACGATATCGTCACCGAGGCCGGTTTCCTGTCGCTGCAGCACGATCCGAAGATGGCCTGGGCGCTGGCCCACCCGGCGAGCTTCCCGCTCGACGTGGACCGGGCGCCGCGCGAGGCGCTGCTGCGCGTGCC
>SEEY01000742.1 GCA_004211235.1 Rubrivivax sp. | reverse complement strand
CGTCGGCCGCAGCCTGCGTCAGCATCTCGGGCGTGACGACGAAGCCCCAGGTCGAGATGGTCTGCGCCACCGTGGCCGCGTCCTTGCCGACCATCGCCGCCGGGCTGTTCATTGCGAAGTACACACCCGGCTCGATGCAGGACGCCGCCACCAGCGCCATCACCGCCACGAAGCTTTCGGCCAGCATGCCGCCGTAGCCGATGTAGCGGGCGTGGGACTCGTTCTCCAGCAGCTTCGGCGTCGTTCCCGACGAGATCAGCGCATGGAAGCCCGACACCGCGCCGCAGGCGATGGTGATGAACAGGAAGGGAAAGAGGCTGCCCGCCCAGACCGGGCCGTTGCCCGCGGCGAACTGCGTCAGCGCCGGCATCTTCAGCGGCGGCGCGACGATGACGATGCCGATGGCCAGCGCGATGATGGTGCCGATCTTCAGGAAGGTGCTGAGGTAGTCGCGCGGCGCCAGCAGCAGCCAGACCGGAATGCAGGCGGCAATGAAGCCATAGCCGATCAGCGCCCAGACCAGCGTCGTGGGCGCCAGCGTGAACAGCGGCGCCAGCGTGGCGCTTTCACTCACCGCCTGGCCGCCGAAGATGGCCGCCATCAGCAGCACGAAGCCGATCACCGACACCTCGCCGATGCGGCCCGGCCGGATGAAGCGCAGGTACACGCCCATGAAGAGCGCCACGGGAATCGTCGCCGCGACCGTGAACAGGCCCCACGGTGAATCCGCCAGCGCCTTCACCACGATCAGCGCCAGCACGGCCAGGATGATGATCATGATCATGAAGGCGCCAAACAGCGCGATCAGCCCCGGCACCGTGCCCATCTCCTGCTTGACGAGGTCGCCCAGCGAGCGGCCATCGCGGCGCGTGGAGATGAACAGCACGATGAAGTCCTGCACCGCACCGGCGAAGACGACACCGGCCAGGATCCACAGCAGCCCGGGCAGATAGCCCATCTGCGCCGCCAGCACCGGGCCCACCAGCGGGCCGGCGCCGGCAATCGCCGCGAAGTGGTGGCCGAACAGCACGTGCTTGTTGGTGGGCACGAAGTCCAGCCCGTCGTTGTGCTGCCAGGCCGGCGTCTGCCGGTTCGGGTCCAGCCCCAGCACCTTGTTGGCGATGAAGAGGCTGTAGTAGCGGTAGGCGATGAGGTAGGTGCACAGGGCGGCGGCCACGACCCAGAGCGCGCTGATCGTCTCGCCGCGGCTCAAGGCCACGATTGCGAGCGACACGGCGCCAAGGATGGCGACACCCGCCCACGGAAGGTGGCGGCGCAGGGTTTGCATGAGGTTTGTCTCCGTTGCGGCGCACGCCTCGACGAGGGCGCATGGCCGTGGGGCAAGTCTCGGCAAACCGGATTCCCACGACATCGTCCAAGCCACGCGGGTCGGGCAGGCGGCAACACCTAAGGGTCAACCCGGTTCACAGACCCTTACGACTGGCCGGCCGGCACGGTCAACGACGCGGCGGGGGCGGCGTTGTTCAGGCGTCGCAGGCCAGACCTCCCGGCCTCGAAGGAGACCTCTCATGCTTCGTCGCACCCTTGCCACCCTCGTCGCGGGCGCCGCCCTGCTCGGCGCCACTGCCGCCCAGGCCGGGACGCACTGGTCCATCGGCATCAACCTGCCGCCGGCCGACTTCGTCGTCTCGAACGGCCCGAGGTACTACGCCGAACCGGCGCCCGTCTATTACGCCCCCGCCCCGGTGGTGCGCTATGTGCCGGCGCCGCGCTATGTGGAACGCGAGGTCTATTACGCGCCGACGCCGCGGGTCGTCTACGAGCGTTCCTACCGCGACCGTCGCTGGGACGGGCGCTGGGATGACCGCGATGGCCGCTGGGATGCCCACCGCGACCGCGACCACGACCGTCGCGAGCACTCGGATCGCCGCGACCGCGACGACTACGGCCCGCGCCGCGGCCGTTGAAAGGCCCCGCGGGCGGCGGCCCGGCGTGATTTGCTAACGGCAGAACCGCCTGATGTCGCCCTCGGCGGTGTCGCGGTCGTGCTGGTCGATCGGCGCGCCGTTGGTATGCCGCAGCGAGCCGTTCAGCACATCCCGCGCCAGCGCGCAGCGGGAGGCGTCGCTGCCGTTTTCCCTGCCGCCCGTCACCGACCGGGGTGTCTCGGGCACCGCCGGCCGCGGCGGTGCCCGAGACACCCCGGTCGGTGA
>SEEY01000741.1 GCA_004211235.1 Rubrivivax sp. | reverse complement strand
ACGCCAAGCTCGACGTGCTCGCCAGCAGCCTGCCCGAGCTGCTGTGGAACCTGGATGCGGTGGCCGCGCGCGAAGTGGTATCGGCCATCGTGAAGTCGCCCGAGGTCGTGCGTATCACCGTCAGCGACGCGTCGCAGGGCGTGCCCTTCATCCAGAACGACCTGCCCGAGCGGCGCCGCGGCCACACGCTGACCGGCGAGCGCGACATCCTGCGCGGCACGACGCGCATCGGCCGCATCGAGCTGGAGATCGACGACTACCTCAGCACTACCGCCCTGGCCCGCCAGCGCTGGCTGTACGGCGCCACCGTCGGCGGGCAGCTGCTGGTGTCGCTGGCGCTGGTGTTGTGGCTGCTGAACTCGCGGCTGTTCCGGCCGCTGCGCGAACTAGGCGGCTTTGCCAACGACCTGGCGCAGGGCCGCTTCGACGCGCGTCTGAAGCACAAGCGGCAGGACGAGATGGGCCAGCTGGGCAGCCACCTGGAGCACATGCGCGACGCGCTGCAGCAGCAGTTCGACGCCCAGCACGCCCTGATCGAGCGGTTGCGCGGCATGGCCGAGACGGTGCCCGGCGTCGTCTACCAGCTGCGCCTGGCCGGCAACGGCGAGTTCACCTTCGCCTACGTGAGCGAAGCCGTGCGCGAGTATTTCCACATCGGAGCGGCCGAGCTGAGCCGCAGCGCCGCGCCGTGGTTCGACTGCATCCATCCCGACGACCGCGCACCCGTGCGCGAAAGCCTGCAGGCCAGCGCGCGCTCGCTGGCCGCCTGGCAGCAGGAGTTCCGGGCGCCGCAGCCCGACGGCGCCGAACGCTGGATCTATGGCAACGCCATCCCGCACCGCGAGCCCGACGGCAGCGTGCTGTGGAACGGCTTCCTCACCGACATCTCGCGCCAGCGCCGCGACGCCTTGGAGCTGGAGCGCTACCGCCACCATCTCGAAGAACTCGTCGAAGCGCGCACCGCGGAACTCGCCGAAGCCACACAGGCCGCCCAGGCCGCGAGCCTGGCCAAGAGCGCGTTCCTGGCCAACATGAGCCACGAGATCCGCACGCCGATGAACGCCATCATCGGCCTGACCTACTTGGCCCAGAGCGACACCATCGAGCCTGTGCAGCAGCAGCGCCTGCAGAAGGTAGCCAATGCCGCCGAGCACCTGCTCAGCGTCATCAACAACGTGCTCGACTTCTCCAAGATCGAGGCCGGCAAGGTGCAGCTGGAGCAGCGCCCCTTCACCGTCGACGAGGTGCTGGACAACATCGCCAACATGACGACGCAGACGGCCGCCGCCAAGCGGCTGCGTGTAGAGACCGACATCGCCCCGGCGCTGTCCGGCCGCGTGCTGCTGGGCGACCCGCAACGCATCGCCGAGGTGCTGCTCAACTTCGCCGGCAATGCCGTCAAGTTCACCGAGGGCGGCTTCATCCGCCTGGCCGTGCGGCTGCAGGGCGAGGCCGTGGGCACCCGGCTGCCGCTGCGCTTCGAGGTGCAGGACAGCGGCATCGGCATCGCGCCCGAGGCGCAGGCACGCCTGTTCCGCGACTTCGAGCAGGCCGACAGCTCCACCACGCGCCGCTACGGCGGCACGGGCCTGGGCCTGGCCATCTGCCGACGCCTCGCCGAGCTCATGGGCGGGCGGGTCGGCGTGGACAGCCAGCTCGGCCGCGGCAGCACCTTCTGGTTCGCGCTAGATGTCGACGCGACCGCCTCAGTCCAGGCCGCACCGGCCAGCGCCGCGCGCCCTTACTCCGTGCGAGAGCGCCTCACCGAGCTGGCCCGCACGCAGCCGTGCCGCGTCCTGCTGGCCGAAGACAACCCGGTGAACCAGGAAGTCGCCGTCGCGCTGATCGGCAGCGCCGGCTTGACGGTGGACGTCGCCGCCGACGGCCAGCAGGCCGTCGACAAGGCGAAGGCGGGCGGCTACGCCCTGGTGCTGATGGACGTGCAGATGCCCGTCATGGATGGCCTCGACGCCACGCGCGCCATCCGCCGCATGCCGCAAGGCGCGCAACTGCCCATCCTGGCGATGACGGCCAACGCCTTCGACGACGAACGCCAGCGCTGCCTGGACGCCGGCATGGACGATCACGTCGCCAAGCCGGTCGTGGCCGAGCAGCTGTTCGCGACGCTCTACGACTGGTTGTCGGGAACCCGCAAGCGCGCCTGATCGAGTTCGGG
>SEEY01000740.1 GCA_004211235.1 Rubrivivax sp. | reverse complement strand
TCAGTGGCGCCATCGCCGGGCTGGTGGTGGAAAAGGCGCCGAGCGAACCTTGGAGCTCGGTCAAACGAGCGCTGTAGCTCGGTCGGACGAAGCGGTCGTTGAAGTCCACCAGCCCGCGGTTGATGCGGATGCGCTCGACGCTGATTTCGGCGCCGGGCGCAGGCAGGGTGGCCGGCGCCGAAGCCGCCGAAGCCGAAGCCGAAGCCGAAGCCGCGCTCGCGGCCGGAGCCGACGCGGCATCCGCGGGGCCCAGGTCGCGCAGATTGAAGCGCCCGCGCTCGTTGACGATCAGGCGGGCGTAGGCATCGTCCAGTTGGGCGTCACGCACGGCCAGGCGCGGCGGGGCGCCGGGCGCCAGCGCGAGCTTGACGCCATCGAGCTGCAGCGCCTGCCAGCTGAGCAGGTCCTCGCCGACGACGCGCTGGCCATCGATGACGCGCGTCTGCAGCAGCGCCAGCGGGCCCAGGCGCACGTCGCCGGCCAACGTGGCCTGCCAGCCAGCGTCCTGTTGCGCCGCATTGAATTCCGCCTTCAGCCCGAGATCGGCGCGCTGCAGCTGCAGGGCCCAGGCCGGGTCGAGGTAGGCACCGAGCAGTTGCAGCGGCAGGGCCTGGGCCTGCAGGGTGCCGCTGGCGGACAGCGGCGCAAACCCGACCGCACCACGCCACTCCAGACGGCCGGCGGTAGCCGGCGCAGGCTGATCGTTCGCCGCCAGCGCGGCCACCTGCGCTGCAAGCTGGCCTTGTACCGGTGCCGTCGCCGGCCAGGCCAGCGCAGCGAGTTGCAGGCGCAAGGGCTCCACGGCGAGGGCCACGGGCGCGGCGCCGGCAGGCACTGCGGCGTCACGCCAGCGCAGCGCGCCCCTGTCGATCTGAAGGCTGGCGAGCTGCACGCTCCAGGCCGGTCCGGCGGTGGAGGCCGAAGCTTCGGACGACCGCAGCGCCGCGACGTTGAGGCGACCCTCAGCGTCACGCGACAGCTGCGCGCGTGGCGCGTCGAGCTTGAGCGTGCCCAGGCGCATCAGGTGCGTGGCCACGTCGATCTCGGCCTGGTCGAGCTGTGCGGAGACGAGCGTCAACAGCGGCTTCGCGGCGAGGCTGAGGCGCGCATCGCTCACCAGCAGTTCGCGCAGCGTCAGCCGGGCGCGGTCCGCCGCGCCCTCGGCAAGCGGCTCCTTCACGCTCAGCATTGCCTTGGCCGAGACGCCGGCGGTGAGCCTCACCCCAGCCGGCAGCGGCAGCCAGGCCGCCACCCGTCCAAGGGCCAGCCCCTGCAACTCGGCCTCGGCGTCCAGCGCCTCGGGCGACAACCTGGCCTGGGCGCTCAGGTTGCCATCGCCCAGGCGCAGGCTGGCGTTCAGCTGGGTGGGCGCCTGCAGCGGCCAGGCGGCCTCACCGACCTTGAACTGGATGCTTTCCAGGTCAAGGCCGCGCACCGACATGCGGCCGTCCCGGACTTCCAGGCCGGCCAGGCGAATCTGCCAGGGAGCCGCCGTGCCGCCGCCCGGGCTCGCTGCCGGCACGGGGCGCCACCACACGCTCGGCGACTCGAGCAGGATCTGCCCGAAGCCGAGCTGTCGCCGCAGCGGCTGGGCGTCGACCAGCGGCAGCACGAGGCGCTTCAAGGCGAGCAACGGCTGGCCGTCCGGCTGCGTCAAGGACAGTTCATTCAACTGGACGTTGCCGCTGAGCTTGGCGCCGGGCGGCTGTTTCGGCCGCTCGGCAAAGTCCAGCGACAGGTCCACGTCCAGCCTGCCGCCCGCCAGGCGCAATTGCAGGCTGGCGGGCACGTAGGCGGCCAGCGGCGCCAGGTCCAGCCCCGCCAGCTTGAATGACAGCCGTGCGCTGGCATCGTCTTCGAAAGGCAGGGCCTCGGCGCGGCTGTCGAAGGCGACGCCGTCGAGCTTGCCGCTCAGCCGGGGCAGCACCTTGACCTTGACGTCGGACGCCAGCGTCGACACGAAGGGCAATGCCAGGTGAAGGGCGGCCAGTTCATGCTTGCGTTGCACGGGCCGGTCATCGAAGAGCACGCGGCCGTCGCTCAGCTCGATGTTGTAGACGGCGAACTCGGGCTCGGGTTCGTCCGGCGCGCCCGGCTTGGCGGCAAAACGGTCCAGCAGGTCGTCGATGTCGTAGTGGCCATCGGCGAAGCGGGCCAAATGCAACTCGGGCCGCACG
>SEEY01000739.1 GCA_004211235.1 Rubrivivax sp. | reverse complement strand
GTTCAGACGCAGTTGCGGTGGTGGCGGTGCTCATGTCGTTTCCCTTGGATTCACTTGCGATCGCGCAGCGCGGTGTCGGCCAAACCGCGGATCGGCGACAGCAGGTATTGCAGGACGGTGCGCCGGCCGGTGACGACGTCGGCGCTGACGCTCATGCCCGGGCCGAGCGGCTGGCCGAACTGGCGGACGCTGTCCGGCTCCACCGCCGCGACGACGCGGAAGTAGCGCTCGCCGCGCTCGTCGATGAGGCTGTCGGCGCTGATCTCGGTGACGCGGGCCTGCAGCGTGCCGTAGCTGGTGTAGTCGAAGGCGGCGACCTTGATGCGCGTCGGCAGGCCCACGCGCAGCGTGCCGCGCTCGGACGGCGAGGCGCGTGCCTCGACGACGATGGCCTCGTCCAGCGGCGTCAGCTCCAGCAGCGTCTCGCCGGGTTTCACCACCCCGCCGACCGTGTTGCTGGCCAGCTTGTTGACGGTGCCGGCGACCGGCGCCGTCAGCACCGTGCGGCGCACGCGGTCGTCCTCGGTGCGGATGTCCTGGCCGAGCCGGCGCAGCTCCACGTTTGCATCGCTGAGTGCCGTGCGCGCATCGCTGCGGAACTGCGCGATGGCCTCGGCCTGGCGCGCCGACAGCTCGCCCGCCATGGCAGCGATGCGCGGCAGCGAGGCCTCGGTCTCGGCGATCTGCGTCGTCAGCCGCTCGACCCGGCCGCGCGCGTCCAGCAGTTCGCTCTGCGAGCCGGCATTGCGGCTGACCATGTTCTGCACGAGGCTCAGCTGCGCACGCGCCACCTCCACCTCGGCCTTCAGGCCCTTGACGCGCGCCGCCGCCTCGGCGGCCTCCTGGCGGCGCTGCGTGGCCTGTTCTTCCAGCACTCGCGTCGTCTGCGCGAGCTTGGCGGCGCGGGCCGAGAAGGCATCGGACTCGGCGCGCACGGCCGGGTCGGCCAGCGACAGGCCGGCCGGCGGCGTGAAGCGCCCCGCACCGCTGGCCTCCGCTTCGAGCCGCGCGACGCGGGCGGCGAGGCCCGACTGGCGCTCGCCCTTTTCGCCACGCGCGGACGCGGCCTGCAGGTCCGACACGGACACCAGTGGCTGGCCGGCCTTGACGATGTCGCCCTCGTGCACGAAGACCTTGGACAGGATGCCGCCCTCCAGATGCTGCACGAGCTGCTGCTTGCCCGAGGGCACGATGCGGCCCTGCGTGTGCACGACGAGGTCGACCTGCGCAAACACCGTCCACAGCAGCAACGCCACGAGCACCGCCGTGACGGCATAGATCAGCCCCCGCGGCCGGCGCAGGCGGCGGCCCTGGCCGAGGGTGTTGTCGAAGTAGGACAGCAGCAGGTCCACCGGCACATCTCTGGCGGTCACGGGTACGGCGCTCATGGTTTCTCTCCCAGCCGCACGGCGACAGCCGGCTGCGGCGCCGTGGCCTGCATGTCGATGCGCGTCGAGATGCGGTCACCCGGCACGCCCTGCCCCAGCAGTTCATTGCGCACCGCCATCGCGCGGATGAAGGCGGCGCGCTGGTTCTCGCTCAGATGAATCTCGGGGCCGACGGCGACAACCTCCAGCCGCAGCGACGGCGACTCCGCCAGCCGCGCCTTCAGCGGCGCCAGCGCTTCGCCCAGCGCCTTGGCGGCGGGCATGTCCACGGTCAGCGCACCGGGCGCGAAGTCCAGCTGCAGGAAACGCTCGGCCGGCTTGACCTTGGCCGAGGTGGCGCTGGCGGGCGCGACGACCACCTGCCGCGCCTTGCCGAGCTCGGCCTGCTGCTCGGCGATCTTGGCCGCCATGCGCTTGGCCAGCATCTGCGCCGAGAAGCTCAGCGCGATGGCCAGCACGACGATGACGAACACCATCGCGATGACGACGTTGGTCAACGCGTCCACGAAACCGGGCCAGAAATCCCCACCGCCGCCCTTGCCGCCGCCTGACATCGCCGTTTACCTTGAAACGACCGAGCGCAGCGCGCCGGTCAGGTGGGCGATGCGCCACTCGTTCTGCGCCGCGCTGACGACGACCTGCACGAGATCGAGGCGGCTCTGGTGCAGGCGCTGGTAGGCGTCCAGCACATCCAGCAGCTGGCGGTTGCCGCCGCTGAGCTGGGCGCGGAAAGCGTCGACCACCTTGCCATTGGCCACCAGCTCATCGCGCACCGAGGCGAAGCGCTCGGTGGCGGCGCGCAGGTTGGCGTAGCTGGTCTCCAGGTCCTGCACGACGCGGCGGCGCACGCCCTCGCCGCGCGCTTCCAGCTCGTTGCGGTGCGCCTCGGACGACTTCATGCGCGCATAGTCGGCGCCGCCGTTCAGCAGCGGCAATGTGACGACGAGCATGGCCTTGCTGTCGCGCTGATGGGCCTCGCTGCCGGCGGCGTTGCGGGTCTGCGAATGCGTCAGCTCCACGGCCAGGCGCGGCAGGAAGCTGGCGCGGTTGCCCTTGCGTTCGGACTCGGCCGCCTGCTGCTCCAGGCGCGAGGCCTGCAGTTCGGCATTGCCGGCCTCGGCCTGCGTCATGGCGGTCTCGGGGTCGGCCGGCAGCGGCATGTCCAGCGGCGCGTCCAGCGCCAGGCCGAAGGGCGTCACCGACGACAGGCGCTGGAAGTTGCGCAGCGCCGCCGACAGCGCCGCACGCGAGTCGGCCAGGCCGGAGCGCACATTGGCCACGCGGGCGACGATGCGCTCGCGCTCCGCGGGGCTGGCACCGCCGGCGGCGACGCGGTCGCCGATGTAGCGCAGCAGCTCGTTGAGCGATTTCTCGTACTCGGTGCCCAGCTCCACGCCGACGCGTTGCTGCAGCACGGCAAACCAGGCGCTGCCGGTGTCCAGCAGCGTCTGCGACTCCACGCCGGCCTGCTGCACCTCGGCGGACGCGGCCAGCAGCTCCTGGCGCTTCCACTCGTGCCGTGCGGTCTCGTCGACGAGGGCCTGGCTCAGCACGGCGGAGTTGTCGGCGCGGCCGAGGTTGTCGGCGCGGTCGGGCGTTTCGAGATGACCCCGGCCGATGGCGGCACGCGTCTCCAGCCGCGGCAGCAACGCGCCCCGCGCGGCCTTGCGGGTGTAGTCGAAGCTCAGGGACCGGTAGCGGGCGGCGGCCACGTCGGGGCTGTTCTGCCAGGCGGCCTGCAGGGCCTCGCCGATGGACAGCGGCGGGCCGTTGCCGGCGATGGGCAGCACGGGCGGCATGCCGAGCAGCTGCTGCAGCGCGGCGACGCGCGGTGCGCTGGCGGCATCCAGCGGCGGCGTCGCGGCGTCGGCTTGCGCGAAGGCAGGCGCCCCGGTGCACAGCAGCAGGGCCAGCAGTGAGATGCGGAGGGACAAGGTCATCGGGTTCAGGCGGACGTGGAGTCGCGTCGCGGTGTGGCGGGCGCTCGCGAGACCGCACCGGGCGCCAGCAGGCGCTGCGGCGGCGCGTCGGCGACAAGACGGCCGCGGTCCAGCACCAGCACGCGGTCACAGATCTGGATCAGCTCGGCGCTGTGCGTGGCGACGACGACGCAGCGGCCGTCCTTCCAGCCCGGCAGCGCCGCGAGAAAACCTTCCTGGGCCTGGCGGTCCAGGCCAAGCGTGGGCTCGTCCAGCAGCAGCAGGTCGGAGCGCTGGTGCAGCACGCGGGCCAGCGCCAGCATCTGCCGCTGGCCGCCCGAGAGGCCGGCGCCGTTGGAGCCGAGCGCCGTGTTCAGGCCCAACTCGCCACGGTCCAGCTGCGGGCCCAGGCCGGCCACGCGCAGCGCGCGCAGCAGCTCGGCCTCGCGGTCGCCGTTCTCTCCCGGGGCGACGACGTCCTGCAGCTCGCCGGCCAGGAAGCCCGGCTCCTGCGGCTTGTAGGCAACGGCACCGGCAAGCCAGCGCCGCGTGAGATCGTCAGCCACGACCTGCCCGCCCAGCGCGAACTGACCCGCCGTCGGC
>SEEY01000097.1 GCA_004211235.1 Rubrivivax sp. | reverse complement strand
CCATGCGGCCGAGCAGCTTGATGCGCGACGTCATCGCACTCATCACCGTCGGCGGCAGCTGGTAAACCGTGTGCAGCACACCGTCGATGCGGAAGCGGATGACGCCCATCTCGCGGCGCGGCTCCAGGTGGATGTCGCTGGCGCGCTGGTCGAAGGCGTATTGCCACAGCCAGTCGACGACCTGCACGACGCCTTGATCGTTGGCGTCGAGCTGCTTGGTGCTCTTGCCCAGCTCGACGAGCTGCTCGAAGCTCGTGACCTGGCTCTGCTCCCCCGCCTTGGTGGCAGCGCGCACGGAACGCGCCAGCGTAAAGAACTCGGTCGTGTATCGGGCGATGTCCAGCGGGTTGGCGATGACGAGCTTGACCGGCTTGCGCACATGCGACTCGATCTGCGCGACCCAGCCGGTATCGAAGGGCTCGGAGGTCGCGATGGTCACGTCGTTGAGGCCGAACTGGACCGGCAGGCAGCGCTTGGCCTCGGCATAGCCGATGGACATGACATCGCCGACCCGACCGACGTCGACCTTGAGCGGGTCGATGCGGAGATACGGCATGCCGGCGCGCACAGCCAGCCATTCGGCGAGCGCGTCGACGTCGAGCGGCTTGCCGGTCGCCAGATGCACGAGGCTGGCGTGACCCAGGCGCACCAACGGATGCAAAGAGCTGTCGCCTGCGCCCAGGCGCTGTTCGGTGCGCAGGGCCTGGGCCTCATCGATGAGCCCATCCTTGAGCAGCCATTTCAGCAGCGGGCGCCACTCCAGGCGGCCCTCCGTCTTGGCGGACGACGCCGCTGCGGGTGCGGGCACGGACTTGGGCTTGGTGGTCATCGGTGTCGGACTCAAAGCGCTTGGAGGATGCTCGTGGGCAGCGGCTGCACCAGGCGGAGCCACTTGCCGGCCGGCAGCTTGAAACGCGATTCGATGGTAGCCGCGCGCTGCTCCAGCACCTCGCGCTCCGGCACCTGCACGCCGCGGGCGGCGACGACGATGGTGTTGCCTTCCTTCGTGGGCGCGAGGCTCCAGACCTGGTCAGACCCGAAGGCCTTGGCGATGCGCCTGGCACTGCGCGCGAAGCTGGCGCTGCGGCCGAACAGGTTGACCGTCATCAGCCCGCCGTCGGCCAGCACGCCGCGGCAGGCGGCGTAGAAGGCCTCATCGTCAAGCACCGGCGAGGCAGCGTCGTGGTCGTACAGATCGACGTTGAGCACGTCAGCGCTCTGCAGGTTCGTCGCGTCGTCGACCCAGCGGGCCGCGTCCTCGTTGACGACTTGAAGGCGCGCATCGTCCGTGGGCAGCCTGAACCACTGGCGGCAGGCGGCGATGACCTCCGGGTTGATCTCGACGGCCGTCGTGCGCATCTTCAGCTGGCCGTAAGAAAAGCGTGTCAGCGCCGCGGCACCCAGGCCAAGTTGCACCGCGTGGCCCTGACCGAAGGTGTCCGGGTCCCGCCACAGCATCCAGGCGCACATGCGCTGGACGTATTCAAGTTCCAGCTGGTCGGGCTTCCTGATGCGCATCGCGCCCTGAACCCAGATCGAGTCCAGATGCAGATAGCGCACACCGTCGAATTCGCTCAGTGTCGCGGGGCCCCAGGTCGGTGTCTTGGATTTCATTGGCGAAGCATCCTAGGCCAAGGCAGGCGGCTCGCCCTTGCGCGGACTGTGCGGTTCAACCGGTCGCCACGTAAAGATCCAGCGCCGCCCGCCACGTGGCGATCTTGGTGGCCAGGCTCAGGCCCGCGTGCGCCGGGCTGGTGGACGGCAGGCGCAGCACGGGCAGCGCCACCGTGCCCAACGCGAGCAGCGTCTGCCTGTGGGCCAGTGCGCCATTGCAGGCGATGGCGCGCAACTCGGGCAGGCGGTCGACGAGCTCGCGCAGGACGCTTGGCTCGACGGCCTCGATGGCCGTGTCCAGGCTACCCTCGCGGCGGCAGGTGGCGACGGCGTCCCACAGCGCGACGCCGTGGCGGCGCAAGGTGTGGAGCCGCTCGTCATACGGCAGTGTCGGCAGATGAGGCGCACCGAGCAGCGCGCCCATCACCGGCCAGAACGCATTGCGCGGATGGGCGTAGTACTGCGCGGCCTGCAGCGAGGCAGCGCCAGGAAAGCTGCCCAGCACGAGCAGGCGGGCCCGACCGTCATAGATCGGCGCGAGACCGACGAGACGGCCGACGTGACTGTCGCTTCCGGGATTTGACGGGGTGGCAAACACGCCCGGCGGCTGCGACGATGCGCGGGTTTTCACAGGGAGTGACAAGACATGTTGAACACGGAAGCCATCTGGCTGTTTCTCAGCACCCAGGGTGCGGACTTCGGGCTGAAGATTCTCGCGGCCATCGCCGCATGGGTCGTCGGACGATGGCTCATTTCAATCGCGCTGCGCGTCTTCACCGCGGCACTGCAGCGAGGCCACCGCATCGACTCGACGCTGGCCACCTATCTGCGCTCGATCCTCAGCGTGCTGCTGAACCTCGTGCTGATCCTCGCGATCCTGGACATCTTCGGCGTCAAGACCACGTCCTTTGCCGCGCTGCTGGCCGGCGCAGGTCTTGCCATCGGCACTGCCTGGGGCGGCCTGCTGACGCACTTTGCGGCCGGTGTCTTCATGCAGGTGCTGCGGCCCTTCAAGGTGGGCGACTTCGTGCAGGCCGGCGGCGTGACCGGCACGGTGACCGAGATCGGCCTGTTCGGCACGACCATCAACACGCCGGACAACGTCCACACCCTCGTCGGCAACAACACCGTGTTCAGCGGCGCGATCCAGAATTATTCAGCCCAGGCCTTCCGCCGCGTCGACTGCCTCGCCAAGGTCGCCAACAGCGTCGATCCGCTGGACGCCATCGCTCGGCTCAAGCCCGCCATTGCCGCCATCCCCAACGTGCTGTCCACGCCGGCGCCGGATATCGAGATCCTGCAGTTCACGCCCGAAGGCCCGCTCTTGTGCGTGCGGCCGTACTGCCACACCGACCACTATTGGCAGGTCTATTTCGACACCCACAAGGCCGTCGTCGCGACCTTTGGCGCGGCGGGCTATCCGGTGCCAGAAACGCCGCTCGCGCCGCGCAACCGCTGACATCGAGATCACCATGGCTGACCTGATCGCCCGCGTCGCCGGGCTGTGGCGCTATCCCGTCAAGTCCTGCGCCGGCGAGGCGGTCGACACGCTCGACATCGACGCCGACGGCTGGCCCGCGGGAGACCGCGGCTGGGGGATTGCCGATGCCAGCGGCGAACTGACGTGGATGGGCGCCCACCCGCGGCTGGCGCTCGTCTCCGCGGCGCTGACCTCCGCCGGCCTGGCCTTGCACGCCGAGGGCCGCAGGCTAACCGTGCCGCTGGATGCGGGCGACGCCGTGACGCTGCGCGGCTGGAATGGCGAGCGGCAGGACTTCGACCCGCTGCCCGCCTGGGACGCCGGCGACGAGGCCGCCGCGCTGATGCGTGCGACGACGGGTGAGCCCCTGCGCCTCGTCCGCCTGAGCATCGAGGCGCAGCGCCGGCCGATCCTGAACGCGCTGCACATCGTCGGCGACGGCTCGCTGCAGTCCTGGCAGGACGCCATGTCGCAGCCGCTGGCCGGGCCGGTCCAGCGTGCGCGGCCGAACATGCTGCTGCGCGGCGATGACGGCGAGGCACTGAGCCCCTTCATCGAAGACCTGCTGACGGAGGCGCGCATTGGCGCGTTGACGCTGCGCCGCACGTCGGTCTGCGTGCGATGCGTGGTACCCACCGTCGACCCGGACACGGGCGAGCCCCAGCCGCCGGCGCTGGAGGCGCTCACGCAGCTCAGCGCCGAGCGCGCGCCGGGTGCGCCGGTGCAGTTCGGCATCTATGCGCGCGGCAGCGGCGCCGGTTCGCTGCAGGTCGGTGATCGTGTCGAGCTGACGCTGGACTTCGGCGCGGCCTGATCAGCGCAGCCGCGGCAGCGCGGCGCGCGCATTCGCGCTGGTGATGCGGGCGGTCTGCTCGACCGTCCAGCCACGCAGCTCCGCCAGGCTCTCGGCGATCCGCGGCAGTTCGGAAGACTCGTTGCGTGCCTGACCTGGCTCCTGCTCACGCTGCTCCGCCGTTTTGTACAGCCACTGCGGCGGAATGTCGGGCGCGTCGGTCTCCATCACGAGCGCCGTCTCCGGCACGCTCGCGGCGATGCGGCGGATCTGCAGCGAGCGCTCGAAGGTCAGCGTGCCGCCGAAGCCGAGCTTGAAACCCAGGTCGATCAAGTGCTGCGCCTGCTGCTCGCTGCCATTAAAGGCATGGGCGATGCCGCCGTGCGGGAAGCCGACGCGGCGCAGGCCGGCGAGCAGCTTGTCGGCGCTGCGGCGCACATGCAGCAGCACCGGCAGGCCGGCGCGCTTGGCCAGCTTGAGCTGCTCGACATAAAAGCGAAGTTGCGTGGCCTCGTCGATGCCTTCGACGAAGTAGTCCAGCCCAATCTCGCCGACGGCGACCAGGCGTTCATCGTCCTTGTGCCGCTCCAGCGCCTCGGCCACGCGGTCCAGGTCGCCGGGCTGGGCGCCCATCACGCACAGCGGGTGGATGCCCAGCGCATAGGTCAGGTCGTGCTCGTGGGCCAGCTCGCGCACGCGCTCCAGGTTGCTGGCGTCGACGGCCGGGATGACGATCTGCGTGACGCCGACAGCCTTGGCGCGCGAGACGACGGCGTCACGGTCGGCGTTGAACTCGGCCGCGTCGAGATGGCAGTGGGTGTCGATCCACATCAGCGTCTTCGCATGGCGTGGTGCTGGATTCGCAACACCTGGACGTCGGTTGCATGGCACCGGTAGACGACCCGGTAGGTCAGCGGCTATGAAGTCGAACAGATCCTGCAGATTGCGCAGCGCGCCGCGAGTCCACCGAACTGCCATCAGGCGCCGTGGCTGGCGAAGACCGTAGCCACTTCGGCGTCGCTCGCAAACTCGCCGGCATCGGCCTCAGCCAGGCCAGCCTTGATGTCCTCGATCTGCCAGGCTTCCAGTGCCAGCAGCCGTTCCAGCGCCTCGGACACCACCCGCGCCGGGCTGCGCGCCGTCTCCCGCGCCAGCGCGTCCACCTGGGCAAAAACGGGCTCAGGCAGTTCGATGTTCAGGGTGCGGCTGGTCATGGAGGGCTCCTCGAAAGCACTGGCGCCGAGTTTAGGCTTCAGCGGAACACCACCGTCCGGTTGCCGTTCAGCAGCACCCGGTGCTCCGCATGCCATTGGATGGCCCGCGCCAGCGCCACGCATTCCATGTCGCGGCCGATGCCGACGAGCTGCTCGGGCGGCATGCTGTGATCGATGCGTGCGACCTCCTGCTCGATGATCGGGCCTTCGTCGAGGTCGCTCGTCACGTAGTGCGCGGTCGCGCCGATCAGCTTGACGCCCCGCTCGTAAGCCTGGTGGTAGGGCCGGGCGCCCTTGAAGCTGGGCAGAAAACTGTGGTGAATATTGATCGCCTTGCCGCTCAGGTCGCGGCAGAGCTCGGGCGACAGGATCTGCATGTAGCGGGCCAGCACCACGAGGTCGATCTGGTTGTCGGCCACCACTTCGCGGATCTTGTCTTCCTGCGCGGCCTTCTGCGCGTCGGTCGCACCGAGCAGCGGGAAGTGGTGGAAGGGAATGTTGTGCGAGGCCGCGAGCTGGTAGAAGTCGCGGTGGTTGGAGACGATGGCGGGGATCTCGATGGGCAGGTGCCCCGTCTGAACGCGAAACAGCAGGTCGTTCAGGCAGTGACCGAGCTTCGAGACCAGCAGCAGCACACGCGTCTTGCGGGCGCGGGCCACCAGTTCCCAGTCCATGCCGAATTCCGCGGCCAGCGGCGCGAAGGCCGCCTGCAGCGCGCCCTCTTCGGCAGCGGCTTCGAACTCGATGCGCATGAAGAAGCGCTGGTGATCCGCATCGCCATGCTGGTGCGACGTGATGATGTTGCCGCCCTGCTGCAGCAGCATCCCGGTGACGGCATGAACGATGCCGGCGCGGTCAGGGCAGGAGAGCTTGAGGACGAAACGCGGATTCATGCGGAAGCCGTTTGAAATTGGCCCGCGACCAGCAGCAGCTGCCGGTCGCAGCGCGCCGCGAGGTCGCGGTCGTGGGTGACGAGGACGAAGGCGGTGCCGAGCTCGCGGGCGCGCTCCAGCATCAGCGCGAAGACGGCGGTGGCGGTGTCGCGGTCGAGGTTGCCGGTGGGCTCATCGGCCAGCACGCACGCCGGCCGCGTGACCAAGGCGCGAGCGATGGCGACGCGCTGGCGTTCACCGCCGGACAGCTCCGACGGGCGATGCAGCATGCGTTCCTTCAAGCCCACGCGAGCCAGCATTTCGGCGGCCACGTCGCGCGCCTCGGCAGGCGTCTGGCGGCGGATGCGCAGCGGCATGGCCACGTTGTCCAGCGCCGAGAACTCGGGCAGCAGATGGTGGAACTGGTAGACGAAGCCGAGGTGCTGGTTGCGCCAGCGGCCACGCTCGGCCTCATCCATCGCGGACAGCGGTCGGCCCTTGAGCGTCACCGCACCGGACGACGGCTGATCCAGCCCGCCCAGCAGATGCAGCAGCGTCGACTTGCCCGAGCCCGACGCGCCGACGATGGCCAGCGTCTCGCCACGCTCCACGTTCAGGTCCACGCCGCGCAACACGGTAACGTCCAGGCCGCCTTCCTGGAAGCGTCGGGTCAGCCCGGTGGCCTGAAGAATCAACTCATTCATAGCGCAGCGCCTCCGCCGGCTGCACGCGGCTGGCGCGCCAGCTCGGGTAGAGCGTGGCGAGGAAGGACAGCACCAGCGACACCACGGCGATGGGCACGATGTCGGCGCTCTGCGGGTCGCTCGGCATCTGGCTGATCAGGTAGATGCTGCCGGGCAGGAAGCTCACGTTCAGCAGCCGCTCGATGAAGGGCACGATGACGTCGACGTTGAAGGCCACCAGCAGCCCGAAGCCCACGCCGGCCAGCGTGCCGATGACACCGGCGAGCGCCCCCTGCACGATGAAGATGCCCATGATGGAACGTGGGCTGGCGCCCAGCGTGCGCAGGATGGCGATGTCGCTCTGCTTGTCCGTCACCGTCATCACCAGGGTCGACACCAGGTTGAACGCCGCCACCGCGACGATCAGGGTCAGCACGATGCCCATCATGCGTTTCTCGATCTGCACCGCGTCGAACCAGGTTGCGTTGGCGCGCGTCCAGTCACGCACGAGGATTTCCGGGCCCATGCCCTGGGCCAGTTCGCCGGCCACGCGGCGCGCGTCGTGCACATTGCGCAGCTTGAGTTGCACGCCGGTCGGGCCTTCGGTGCGGAACAACCGCGCCGCGTCGTCGACATGGACGAGGGC
This sequence comes from Rubrivivax sp., assembly GCA_004211235.1. The sequence continues at coordinate 2,687 of SEEY01000097.1, read as the reverse complement.
CAGGCTGGAGTCGTACTGGAAATGACCGGACTTGAAGGTGCCGACAACATTCAGGCTCTTCAGCCGCGGCACGACGCCGGCTGGCGTGACCTGGCCGCCGGGCAGGATGACGGTGATCTTGTCGCCCTCGGCAACGCCCAGCTCGCGGGCCAGCTCGTAGCCCAGCACGATGTTCCAGGCGCCTGGCACGAGCTTGGCGAAGACGCCGTCCTTCAACTGCGCGCCGAGCGTCGTCACCTGGGCCTCTTCTGCCGGCGAGATGCCGCGGATGACGGAGCCGCGCATGTCGTCACTGCCCCGCGCGATGAGCGCCTGGCCGGAGATGAAAGGCGCCGCGCCGATGACCTCGGGGTTCTGGCGCGCCTTGGCCGCGGTGGCCTGCCAGTCCGGCAGAGCCTGGCCGGAATAGTTCAGCAGCTCCACGTGGGCGATGACATTGAGCATGCGGTCACGCACGTCGCGCTGGAAGCCGTTCATCACCGACAGCACGATGATCAGCGCCGCCACGCCGAGCGCGATACCGAGCATGGACACGCCGGAGATGAAGCTGATGAAGCGGTTGCGCCGCCCGCCGCGGCCGGCGCGCGTGTAGCGCAGGCCGACCTGGAGTTCAAACGGCAGGGGCATGGGGCGATTCAAGGGCTTGCGGCATGGGGCGGCGATGGTAACTGGCGCGCCGTGAGCGGCCCGGCTGAGGCACTCATAGGGCCACGTGATCAAGACCTTGTCCGGCGCCGCCTCAGCGTGAACGCTGACAGCAGCCTGCGTGCCGCCCGCCAGCCGGTCGCCGCGGTAGGCCAAGGGCCTTCAGGGCCGAGAGGTCCAATAGACTGCGGCGGGCGATGGCCACACCCGGTGGCTGCGCTTGCGGGCGCTGGCCGCAGCGCCCGCCTCTTGCTGTTCAGAGAACTGAATGCCCGTGATTGATCGACGAAAGCTGATGGCCGTGTCGGGCCCTGGGGCGCAGGCCCCGAATCCGGCGCTGCCGGACTGGTACGCCGATCCCGACGTCCGCGTCTTCGGCGACCGGTACTGGATCTACCCGACCTACTCGGCGGACGGGCCGGTGCCCGCGGAGCCCAGCCGCTTCACTGCCTGGCAGGAACAGCAGCGGGCCGCGCCGACGATCTGGAGCCCCTTCCTTCGCCAGACATTTCTGGACGCTTTCTCGTCGCCCGATCTCGTCTCCTGGACCCGCCATCCGCGCGTGCTCGATGTCGAGGACGTCCACTGGGCCGCCTACGCCATGTGGGCGCCCTCGGCCATCGAGCACGACGGGCGCTACTTCCTGTTCTTCAGCGCCAACGACATCAAGAACGACCAGCAGTTGGGCGGCATCGGCGTGGCGGTGAGCGACCGGCCGGAAGGCCCGTTCAGGGACGCGCTCGGCAAGCCGCTGATCGGCCGCATCGTCCACGGTGCACAGCCCATCGATCCGACCGTCTTCCGCGACGACGACGGCAGCTTCTACCTCTACTACGGCGGCTGGAAGCACTGCAATGTCGTGCGCCTGTCGGCCGACCTCACCAGCCTGATCCCGTTCGATGACGGGCAGACCTACAGGTCGATCACGCCGTCGCCCGACTACGTCGAGGCGCCGTTCGTGCTGAAGCGGTGCGGCATCTACTACCTGATGTGGTCCGAAGGCGAATGGACGGGGCCGCTCTACAGCGTCGCCTACGCGACCAGCCCCAGCCCCCTCGGGCCTTTTACGCCACGCGGCACCGTGCTTCAGCAGGACCCGGGCGTTGCACGAGGCGCGGGCCACCACGCCGTCGTCTGCATCCCCGGGACCGACGATTGGTACATCGTCTATCACCGCCGCCCGCTGGACAGGACCGACGGCAACCACCGCCAGGTGGCGATAGACCGGATGCATTTCGCGGCCGACGGCAGCATCGCACCGGTCGTGATGACGTAGGCGCCTCACTCCCGGCGCTTCAACTCCCACTGCGCCAGCGTGAATTCGCGATACGGCACCGCCTGCGTGGCCAACGTGCGTTCGAACCACGGCAGCGCCTCGCCGCGCCGGCCTTGCGCTGCCAGCTGCTGGCCGATGAAGAAATAGGCCTCGGCCAGGCGCAGCCGCTCCTGCTCGGGCTTGGCCTTGGCGGCCTTGAGCAGCCCGTCGCGGTCCAGCGCGCCGCCCAGGTAGCGCAACAGCTGCGCCCCCCACTCGTCGCGGCCGGCGTCGAGGTTGGCGACTTCGTCGGCAATCGCTGCGCGGCCGCGACCGCCCTGGCGCTCGGCAACGAGATAGAGCCACAGCAGCGTGAACTGGCGGCTCTCACCGCTCGCGCTGGCGACGCTTTCGCGCAGTGCGGCCTCCGCCTTCGCGTAGTCGCCCAGCATGAAGTGCGCGGTACCCAGCCAGGTGCCTGGCGCATTGCCGCTGCCCAGCTCCGCCTGGCTGTTGAAGGCTGCCAGCGCGTCGGCAGGGCGGGCCAGACCGATCAGCGCCACGCCCCTGGCCTCCAGCGCGGCGGCCGCTTCCTCCGGTGGTGGCTCCGCCTTGAGCGCGAGGTCGGCGTCGCGCAGCCCGGCCGCGAAGTCGCCCAGCAGATTGCTGGCCTGGGCGCTCTCGGCCAGCACGCGGGCGGCCAGGCGGCTGCCGGGCTCCAGCTTCGGCAACAGCGTCTGGCTGATGAGACGGGTGACTTCGTTGTGCTGCAGGATCTGCAGCAACG
>SEEY01000738.1 GCA_004211235.1 Rubrivivax sp. | reverse complement strand
GTCTCCCAGCTGCGCTACAAGATGCCACAGCAAACTGACTTGCATCCTTTTTATGAAGAGGATCCGCAAGCTACTCGCGGTTGGTGGGGATAGCAGACTTGGGAATGCAAGATTGATGATCATGATCGACCTTATCTGGCAGCCGTGCAGCACATCGGCGGAGCCACGCAGCAGGGTGTCGCGACGGGCGCGGCCACGGGGCGGTCACGCCAGCGGGTGCGGTAGACGACGCGCGGCTCGACAGGGCGCGGAGGCGGCAGCAGCACGGGGCCGGCCAGCACGCACGGCTGGATGTCGACCTCGCTCATCGGGCGCGTGATCTGGCCGCCGGCCGAGGCGCCACCACCACCGCCCGCGTTCTTGCCGAACACGTTGACCGCGAAGCTGGCATCCATCGACGTGCCAGCCGCCATCGTCGTGCGATACCAGACGTGGCCGAGCGTGTAGCCGGGCATGGTCGTGGTGTCGAACGGCGTCGGCGTGCCATTGCCATCGGTCAGCGGGCGGACGACCTCCGTCCAGCCGACGACGAACTCGCTGGTGTCGGCGCGCGTGTGCGTCTCGCGGCCGCGCACCTCGCGCATGATCGCCATGACCTGGCCGCCACACCGGCCCTCGACGACCGCGATGTTCGTGGCCGGCAGCGGCGCCGCGGTGCTGGGGATGAAGGGCGGGATGATGTTGGTGCGGTAGGTTGTGCCGCCGCCCGAGCCGCTCGCGCCGGCGCCGGCACTGATGTTGATGTCGCCGTTGAAGCCCGAACCCGCGCCGGCGCCCGCACCAGCCGACGCACCGGCACCTGCGCCCGCTCCCTGGCCGGCGCCGGTCACGCTCGTGCGCTGTGCCTGCGCCTGGCGCTGCGCCTGCTGCTGCCGAGCCGATGCCGCGCCGCCGGTGGCGCTGGCCTTGCCGCCGGTGGCCGCCGACCGCGAGCCAGCCAGCGCCGCGGCGCCCGCATTCGCACCCGACGTGGCTGCAGCCGTGGCCGCAGGGTTCACCGCTGCCGTGCTGGGCGTCTTGATGGCTGCATGGCAGTCGTTGTTCAGGTGCGATTCGATGGCCGAGCCATCCGGGCAGAACGTGGCCCAGGCCGGCAGAGCAGCCAGCGCCGCGAGGGCGATGAGAGTCTTCTTCATGGTGATCTCCAGTAGGGGTGAGAGGCGGTCAGGCGGCTGCAGCACGGCGGCGTATCGACGCCATCTGCTCCACGGACCAGATGGCGGCACGCTCGGCGATGCCGTGGCGGTCGAGCTCGATGAGCGCATCCATGACGTTGGCGGCCGCGCGTGCGACGCGCAGTTCCTCGGCGTCGAAGCCGATGCGTCCGGTCTTGCGCAGGCGGTTGGTGACCGACTGGTAGATGTCGAGCTGGGCGGCGATGGCGGCCATGGCTTCGCTGTCGAACTCCACGCCGTCGGCGGCGAGCAGGTTGGCCATCTGGCTGTACGTAAAGCCGGTCTCGATCCAGTCCCACAGGTCTTCGGTCGTCGCGCTGCCCTCGGCCATGCGGTTGACCAGGTCCCAGTGGATGATCTGGACGGTGGTGCGCACGCTCGCCGAGACTTTCGGGCGCCAGAACTTCGGCAGCACGGCGTTGGCCTGCGTCTGCTTGCGCATCGCGAAGTGGCGTTGAGGGCGGCTCATGAGGCAGCTCCAGCGCGGCGTGCGGCATCGGCGGCCCATATCTCGCGCATCTGCAGCACGTGGCGGCGATAGGGATTGATGCGGACCGGGCCAACGAAGGTATCGGACGTGCAGTCGCCACTGTTGTGCGGCGCCGCCTGGCTGAACAAGCTCAGCTGCTGCACGTCCATGCGGCGGCGTGCCCGCATGGTCAGGATGAGAGCCGTTGACCTGGTCACGCCGCGCTCCTCGGCATGCGCCGCTCGTTGCCGAATAGGCTCGGCAGCGCGAATGCGTCGTAGGCGCCCGGGCGCTGGCAGGTGCGGCCCAGCTCCGGGCAGGCGTAGCCGGACGATGCCCGCGCCGGCGGGGCGGCCGCCCGCGCGGCGCTGCCGTGTGCTCGTTGAGGGCGTCCATGCCTTTGAGCGTCACCACGTAGAGCGACGTCGACTTGCCGTCGATCTTGCGGCTCGGCTGGGCCTTCACGAAGCCGCGCATCACTGACCCGAGGCCGGGGCGGTGATGACCCGCGTGGTCGGCTTTTCGGTCGAGACGATG
>SEEY01000096.1 GCA_004211235.1 Rubrivivax sp. | reverse complement strand
TAGTAAGCGCTGGGCGCGTTGTCGTAGAGATCCTGCAAACTGGCGCGCGCCTCGTCGGCCTCGTGCTGGGCCGCCCTGCGCGCCGTGATGTCGGTCTCCAGCACCATGAAGCCGGCCAGGCCGCCCTTGCCGTCCTGCAGCGGCTGCACCTCGACGTCCACCCAGAAATCGCGCCCGTCCCTCGCGCGCTGCCTGAGTTCCACCTTGCAGCCCAGGCCCACGTTCATGGCCTCGCGCATGCCCTGCACGGTGCCCTGGTCGGTGCGATCCGAGTGCAGCAGCTCGCTGGGGAGCTTGCCCAGCGCCTCCTCCGCGGTGAAGCCGCACAGGCGGGTGAAGCCATCGTTGACCCAGGTGATGTGGCGCTCGGCGTCGGTGATCATGACGGCGTTGCTCGTGTGGCTGGCCACCATGGCCAACCGCGTCAGGTCGGCCGTCATCGCGCGGGCCATCATCTCGGCGCGGGTGCGACCGGCGGCCAGCAGATAGACGGTCAGGGCCAGCAGCACGCTCAGCAGCGCGCCGCCGATCTCCAGCCCGAGGCCGGAGAGGCCCAGCAGGCGCACCGCGGCCTGCGGCGTCAGGGCGGCCTCGAGCAGGAACTCCCGCCCCAGCACCTTGAATCGCAGCGACTCGGCCGTTGCGGTATCCGCCAACGCGTAGTCGGCCGCCTCCTCGGGCGGCAGCACCTCACCCTCGCGCATCGCCAGCAGCGGCAGGAATTCGCCATTGAGCAACTGCGCCGAGAGTTTGAGATCGAGCAGCGGTGCGGCCGGCTCGGCCAGGCCGCGCAGCAGGTCCTTGGCCACCAGCGGCGCGTACAGCAGGCCCGCCAGCGCCTCGCGCCGCGCGCCGGGCGTGCCGGGATCATGGCCCTGGCGGTACACCGGCACGATGAGCAGGAAGCCCGGTCCCTTCAGCGGATCCTGCACCAGCCGCACCGGCGTGGACAGCGTGGCCTCGCCGGTGTCGATGGCCTGCTCGATGGCCTGGCGCCGTGCCGGGTCGCCACCGGCGTCCAGCCCCCAGGCGGCGAAGTTGCGCGAGAACGGGGAGATCTGCGTGACCACATAGAGCGTCGGGTCGCCGCTCGAGCCGTGGATGCGAAAGTCCGTGGCGCCCTTGCGCTGGCGGGCGGCGACGAAAGCGTCCAGATCGTCGCGTGCCACGCGCTCGATGAAGCCGAAGCCGCGGGCGCCCGGGAACTCCCGTGGCAGGTCGCGGGACTCGACATAGGCCTCGAAACTGGCGCGGGTGAAGCTGCCGTCCAGCGCCGCCAGCGCGCCGCGCGCGCCCTTGAGCCCGTAGGTCGGGATGGTCAGGCGCTTGGCCAGGTCGGCCTGCAGCCGCTCGACCTGGCGCTCCTGCTGGCTGCGCGCTTCAGCGCTGGCGCGCTGCTGCTGCCAGATGGCGCCGGCAGCCGTGAGCGCCAGGCCGATGGACAGCACGATCGCCGCGGCTACCCAAGCGGTCGTGCTGACCGGCTCCTGCCCGGTGTAGCCGTCTCCTGTGCGCAAGCTCTCTCTCGTCGTCGTTTACGGCGCAGATGCCGCATGACGATTGAAGCATGCCCGTGAGGCGCCGTCAGCCCTGCGCGCCACGCCGGCCGGCACAATCCACGGCATGTCGCTGTTTTTGACCCAGGCCCGCGCTAACCGTCTGTCCAACCGCCGCCTGCTGGGGGCCGTGGCAACGCTGACGACGACAGATTTCCACGCGCCGCGCACCAGCTTCTTCCCCAGCCTCGCGCCGACGCTCAACCACATCCTGAACGTCGACCACTACTACCTGGCGGCACTGCAGGGTGACCCGGCGATGCGCCAGATCTGGGCGAGTTATGTGCCGGCGCAGACGGCCGCTGAGCTGGCCCCGCGGCAGGACGCCTGTGACCAGCAACTGGTGGAGTTCTGTGCCGCCCTGCGCCCCGGGGACGAGGAGCGCATCGTCGCGTTCGACCGCGGCGCCGGCATCGAGGCCGGGCCGCGCGAGCCGGTCTGGCGGGTGCTCGCCCACCTCTTCATGCACCAGACCCATCACCGCGGTCAGGTGCACGCCATGCTCGCCGACACCTCGGTGAAGCCGCCACAGCTGGACGACTTCATCCTGCTGGGCGACGCGGTTCACCGGGTCGGCGACATGGCGGCGCTGGGCTGGGATGAGCCCGTGTGAGCGTGGCAGCAATCAGGGTTTCAGATTGCCGATCTCGCCGTCGTCGAACTGCTTGCCGAGCGCTGCGCCGATCAGCATCTTGACGCCCGCCACGGCGTCGCCGTGCTTGTTGTCCCAGTACTGGCCCTGGGTCGGGAACACGCGGATGACGCTGATGCAGGGATCGTCCTTGCCGCCCTGGAACCACACGCGGGCCAGCGGCGTCCAGAGCTTCTCGATGAGGGCCTTGTCGTGCAGCACGATGGCATGGCCGGACAGGTGCAGGAAGCCGGAATGCTCGGAGGCCTGGAAGTAGAGCTCGACCTGGCCGTCGGCCTCGATCTGCGCGTTCTTGTTGCTGTGCTTGTCGCTCAGGAACCAGATCGCACCGCGTTCGTCGCACTCGCGCACGCCCATCGGCCGCACGCCGCCCTGCGTGACGAGGAAGCAGGTCTCGGCCTTGTCGACGACCTCGCGGATCTTGGTCACCGCGTCGTCGCCCGCCAGGTCGTGGCGCACGTCGGCGTTGTCCCGGTCGGGGTGCGTGGGCGTGAGGTCTTGCGCAGGGGTGTTCATCAGTGGCGAATTCATGGCGGTGGCTCCAGGTCTGAGGATGACCTTCAAGATAGGCGCCGTGTGCGCCGGCCCGTGTCAGTCCGGATGCCGGTCGCGCGTCGGACCCGGCTCGCCGCCGCTCAGAGTTCCGCCACGCCCTTGACCCGCGCCGGCATCGCGACCGGCTGCGCCACCACGTCCGCCGCGCGGCCATGGAAGCGGTCCAGCAACGCCACTGTCTGCTTGCGAACCGCCGCGACGTTGGCCTGCTTCACATGGCCGTAGCCGCGGATCTTTTCCGGCAGCCGGGCCAGCTCGACGGCGGTCGCGAGGTTGTCGGGCGTCAATGACGCCAGGATCTCATTGATGAGCGTTTCATAGTCGCCGATCAGTTGCCGCTCCATGCGGCGCTCCTCGGTCTTGCCGAACACGTCCAGTGGCGTGCCGCGCAGGCCCTTCAACTTCGCGAGCCACTTGAAGGCCGTGAAGGTCCATGAGCCCAGCTCGATCTTCTTCGCCCGGCCGTCCGCGCCGGGGCGCGAGATCAGCGGCGGGGCGAGGTGGAAGCTCAGCCGCTCCCAGTGCTCGAACTGCGCCTTCATTGCCGCCTCGAAGCGACCGTCGGTGTACAGGCGCGCCACCTCGTGTTCGTCCTTGATGGCCAGCAGCTTGGCGTAGTAGCGGGCCACGGCCTGGGTCAGGCGCTGGCCCTTGCCAAGGGCCGTTTCGGCGGCGCGTACGCGGTCCACGAGATTGCGGTAGCGCTGGGCATAGGCGGCGTCCTGGTAGTCGGTCAGGAACTTCACCCGCCGCTCGATCAGCCCGTCAGGGCCGTCGAGCTGGTCGAAGTTGAACAGCTTGACGACGTTGACATCGCCGGCCAGCCGCGCAATGGCGTCGGGTGCCGCGATGGCCAGGCGGCCCAGGGAGAAGGCGGTCTTGTTGGCTTCGACGGCGACGCCGTTCAACTCGATGGCGCGCATCAGCGCCGCCTCGCTGACGGGGATGAGCCCGCGTTGCCAGCAGGCGCCCAGCATGATGATGTTGCTGGGCAGCGTGTCGCCCATCAGCCGCTGCGAGATGTCCTGCGCGTCGATGGTCGCCAGCTCACCCGGCTCGCCGACGGCGAACTTCATCTTGGCCAGCAGCGAGTCGCCCTGCAGCGACGCATCCGGGTTGCGCACGAAGGCGGCGGTGGGCAGCTCGTGCGTGTTGGCGAGGATGACCGTGCGGCCGGCCTTGACGGTGCCGAGCGCATCGGCCGACGCGCCCACCACCATGTCGCAGGCCAGCAGCACATCGGCTTGTTGCGTGTCGATGCGCACCTGGTTGAGCAGGTCCAGCGTGGGCGCGACTCGAACGAACGACAACACCGCGCCGCCCTTCTGCGCAAAGCCCATGAAGTCCAGCACCGAGGCCTGCTTGCCTTCCAGATGGGCCGCCATCGTCACCAGCGCGCCGACCGTGACAACGCCCGTGCCGCCGACGCCGGTGACCAGCATGTCGAATGGCCCGGTCCATCGCCACGACGTCGGCGGCGTGATGGCGGCGATCTCGCGTCCCAGGTCCTGCGCCGTGTAGCTGGCGCCGGCCTTCTTCTTCAGCTGCGGCCCGTGCACCGACACGAAGCTCGGGCAGAAGCCGTTCACGCAGGAGAAGTCCTTGTTACAGCTGCTCTGCTCGATGGCGCGCTTGCGGCCCCAGTCGGTCTCCACCGGCACCACGCTCAGGCAGTTGCTCGCCACGCCGCAGTCGCCGCAGCCTTCGCAGACGGCCTCGTTGATGAAGATGCGCTTGGGCGGATCAGCAAGCTCACCCTTCTTGCGGCGGCGGCGCTTTTCGGCGGCGCAGGTCTGGTCATAGATCAGCACCGTCACGCCTGGAATCTCGCGCAGCTCGCGCTGCACCGCATCCATCTCGCTGCGGTCGTGGAAGGTCGTGCCAGCCGGGAAAAGGCCGTGATGGCCGTCGTACTTGCCGATCTCATCGGACACGACGACCAGGCGCTTCACACCCTCGGCCTCCACCTGCCGGGCGATCTGCGGCACGCTGGTCTGGCCGTCCACCGGCTGGCCACCGGTCATCGCGACGGCGTCGTTGTAGAGAATCTTGTAGGTGATGTTGGCCTTGGCCGCGATGGCCTGGCGGATGGCGAGATAGCCCGAGTGGTAGTAGGTGCCGTCGCCGAGGTTCTGGAAGACGTGCTTCTCGGTCGTGAAGCGCGAGTGGGCCGCCCAGTCCACGCCCTCGGCGCCCATCTGGATGAGGCCGGATGTGCCGCGCTCCATCCAGCTGGCCATGAAGTGGCAGCCAATGCCGGCCAGGGCGCGCGAGCCTTCGGGCAGCTTCGTGCTGGTGTTGTGCGGGCAGCCCGAGCAGAAATAGGGCTGGCGGCGCACGCCGTCCGCCGCGTTGCCGAGCAGACAGGGCGTCAGGAAATCGACGACGAGGTGGCGGCGGTCCAGCGCAGGGTTCAGCCGCGCCAGCCAGTCGGCCACCGTGCCCATGATGCGGCTGGGGCGCAGCTCGCCCAACGCCGAAAGCACGGGCACGCCGCGCTCGTCCGTCTTGCCGACGACGCGCGGTCGCTGGAAGTCGGGCAGGTGGTAGAGCAGTTCCTTGATCTGGCGTTCGACGACCGGCCCCTTCTCCTCGATGACCAGCACGTCGGTCAGGTTGCTGCAGAACTCGACGATGCGCGTCGGCTCCAGCGGGAAGACGAGCCCGACCTTGTAGACGCGCACGCCGGCTGCGGCCAGCGCGTTCGGATCCAGGTCGAGCCGGCGCAGCACCTCCATGAAGTCGTAGTGCGCCTTGCCCACCGTGACGATCCCGAGCGTGGCGGCCGGGCTGGTGACGATGTGCTTGTCGATGCTGTTGACCTTGGCGAATGCCCGTACCGCGTCGAGCTTGTGCGCCAGGCGCGACTCCAGCTCCAGCGAGGGCAGGTCGACCGTGCGGATGTGCAGGTCGGTGGGCGCCTGGAAGTCAACGGCATGCTCGAAGTCCAGCGCCACCGCGTCGAGGTCCACCGTCATGCCGCTCTCGACGACCTCCGAGATCGCCTTGAAGCCGACCCAGGCGCCCGAGAAGCGCGACAGCGCCCAGCCGTAGAGGCCGAACTCCAGGTACTCGGCCACATTGGCCGGGTGGACGAGCGGCATGCTCCAGGCCTGCAGCGCCTGGTCGCTCTGGTGCGGTGTGCTGCTGGAGACGCAGCCATGGTCGTCGCCGCAGACGACCAGCACGCCGCCTTGTTTCGAGGTGCCGTAGACATTGCCGTGCTTGAGCGCGTCGCCCGAGCGGTCCACGCCCGGCCCCTTGCCGTACCACATGGCAAACACGCCATCGACCGTGCGCTGCGGGTCCAGCGCCACGCGCTGCACGCCGAGGCAGGCCGTGGCGGCCAGGTCTTCGTTGATGGCCGGCAGGAACTCGATGTGGGCGGCATCCAGGAACTTCTTCGCCTTCCACAGCTGCTGGTCGACCATGCCCAGCGGGGAGCCGCGGTAGCCGGAGACGAAGCCGGCCGTCTTCAGCCCGGCGCGCGCGTCCAGCTTCTTCTGCGCCAGCAGCAAGCGCACCAGCGCCTGCGTGCCGGTCAGGAAGACCGCGCCGGTCTCGGCGGCGAGGTTGTCGCTGAGCTGGTAGGGGCGCAGGGTGTCGGTCATCGGGAGGCTCCTGGTCGGACAGGAATTCTTTCCCTGCGCCGGTAGATGAATTTGCCTCAATGCGCTGGACTGATGTTTGAAGTGAGATGATTTATCTCAAAAGAGAGCTTCTATGGAAACGACTGACTTCGACCGCGCCAGCCTGCAGATCCTCGACGCCCTGCAGGCCGACGCACGGCTGTCCACGCAGGCGCTGGCCGAGAAGGTGGGCCTGTCGGCCACGCCGGTGTGGCGGCGCGTGAAGGAGCTGGAGGACCGCGGGGTCATCCGCGGCCAGGTCGTGCTGGTGGACCGCGAGAAGGTCGGCCTGTCCGTTCTGGTGCTGGCCAACGTCAGTCTGGTGCGGCACAGCGAAGGTTCGGTGGAGCAGTTCGAGCGGCTCGTGGGCACGCGGCGCGAAATCATCGAGTGCCATGCCATCACGGGCGAGGCTGACTACGTCATCAAGGTCGTCGCGGCCGACATGAAGGCCTACGACCAGTTCCTGCAGCAGCACATCTTCAAGCTGCCGGGCGTGAGCAGCGTGCGCAGCAACGTCGTGTTGCGTGAAGTGAAATATGAAACCGCACTGCCGGTGGGCTGACGCGCCCTAAAGTAGCGCGGTCGCGATTCGACCGTTGCCCATGGATTCCTTCTTCGCCCAGCTCTCCGACTCCGTACGGCAGGCCCGCACCCTCGAGGACCTGACCCGGCCGCTGCTGGAGATGCTCGAGGCCGTCACCGGCCTGGAGTCCACCTACCTGACAACGGTGGACCTCGCGGGTGGACTGCAGCACGTCATCTACGCCCGCAACTCGCGGGATCTGCAGATTCCCGAAGGTCTGACCGTGCCCTGGGGCGACACGCTGTGCAAGCGCGCCCTGGACGAGGAACGACCGTACACGGACAACGTCGCCAGCGTCTGGGGCGATTCCGAGGCCGCCCGGCTGCTCGGCATCCAGACCTATGTCAGCACGCCGGTACGCACCGAGGAGGGCGCCCTGTACGGCACGCTGTGCGCAGCCAGCTCCCGCCGGCAGGCCATGACGCCGGATGCCCGGCATGCGCTGCAGCTGTTCGCCGGCCTCATCGAGCAGCATGTCGCTCGAGAGCGCCTCGTCGAGCAGCTGCAGCTCGCCAACAGCGAACTGCGCACCCAGGCGCTGACCGACGCGCTCACCGGCCTGATGAACCGCCGTGCGCTGTTGCAGGAGATGGCAAGGATCACATCCCTGGCGCAGCGCACCGGCAGCTGGCTGCTGGCCGGCGCCATCGACCTGGACGGCTTCAAGCAGGTCAACGACAGCCATGGCCACGATGCCGGCGACGAATTCCTGCGCGGCGTGGCGCAACGGCTGCAGGCGGTGCTCCGCACGGGCGATGTGCTGGCGCGCATGGGCGGTGATGAGTTCGTCGTCATCGGCCTGGGCCCCAAGCTCGGCGAGAACGGCATGAGCGCCGCGCAGCTGATGCGCCGGCGCCTGGCCGAGGCCACGGCCGGCCGCTATTCGGCGGGGCCGGCCACCATCGACTACGCTGGTGCCAGCGTCGGCGTGGCCAGCCTGGACCCGCAGCAGGCCAGCCTCGAGGAGGTGCTGCGCGAGTCCGACGCGGCGATGTACCGCGTCAAGCTGGAGCGCCGCCGCGCTGCACAGCATTGAAGCTGCGCGCCGCGCTCGCGCCTTGACTGTGGTCTAACCGAGCCGGTAGAGCCCGGCGCCGTGCGGCGCGATGACCTGGGCCAGGCGGCCGGCGGCGTCGGCCAGCGGGCGTCTTTCCCACAGGTCGCGCACCTTGCGTGGTGAGCTGTCCAGGCCGAGGTCGCGCAGCGCGATGCCCACTTCGCGAGCCTTGTCCGACGTGTTGAACAGCGCGACATAGCGGCCCCGGCCGTCGGCCGGCCGCGCAGACCACACGCGCACGCCGTCCGCGACGAAATGCGGCTGGTTGTCGGTGCTCGCCTGGTCGACCGCCAGCACCTCGGGGTTGGTGAGCAGCGCCAGCGTGGCGTCATCCAGATGACGCAGGTCGCCGCCCATGATTAGCGGCGAGCGGGTGATCGCCCAGAGCGTCATCAGCGTGCGCTGCTCGTCGGGCGTGAACTTCGTGTCGCGCGCGCCGAGCGCCAGGCGGCCCAGGGGCAGCATGTCGGGGTCGGGCCAGGCGCCCGGGCGCCGCCACGGGTTCCAGTTCTCGAGCCGGGTGAACTGGGCTTCCAGCATCTTCCAGTCGTCCCAGAAGTCGTCCGAGATGCGCCACATCTGCGCATGCCGGCGCACATGCTCGGCGCGGATGACGGGCGTCTCGCCGGGCGACAGGCTGAGCAGCATCGGCCGCTTCGTGCGCCCGATGGCGCGGTGCGCCGCCTCGATCTCCGGCGCATGGGCGTCGTAGGGGCGGCTCATGTCGTCCATCTTGATGAAGTCGACGCCCCAGGCCGCGTAGAGCGCGAACACGCTGTCGTAGTAGGCCTGGGCGCCGGGCTTGCGCATGTCCACGCCGTACATGTCCGGGTTCCAGGAGCAGACGCTGCCGGTGTCGGCCACGTCGGCGGCGCGGTAGGGCGTGCCGAGGATGGGCAGGTTGCGTTTCACCGCCAGGCGCGGGATGCCGCGCATCAGGTGGATGCCGAATTTCAGGCCCATCGCGTGGACGTCCGCCGCCAGCGCCGCAAATCCCCGCCCGTCGGCGCTGGACGGAAAGCGGTTGACGGCGGGCAGCAGCCGGCCGTGGCCGTCCAGGGTCGGCTCAGGCGTGGCGCTGTACTCGTAGCTCGACGCGCCGGCCTCGTACCACTGGATGTCGATGGTGAAGACGTCGTACCCGGCCGGCAGCAGCTTGTCGGCCATGATGCGGGCCGTCTCGCGCGCCTGGGCCTCGTTGATGGTGGTGGCGAAGCTGTTCCAGCTGTTCCAGCCCATCGGGGGCATGGGCGCCAGCACGCCGCCGCCGGCGGTTGTGGGCGCTGCCTCGGCGGGCAAGGTGGCTGCCGCGACACCGGCGACTCCGGTGCCGATGAGGGCGCGACGACTGAGCATGCTGTCTCCGTGGTTTTTCTTGTCACCGGCCGCCGCGTGGGCGGCCGAGGACTTCTGAAAAGTATCCACGTGCGGCAGGCGTCGCCAGCCCGGACTGCGATGACAAATCGGCCGCGACAGATGCCGAAAGCGGCATCGCCCGCGCTGGTCAGTGCCTCGGCTACGGCGCCGCGCTCAGAGTTCGCCGTAACTGTGCAGGCCGGTGAGGAACATGTTGACGCCCAGGAAGGCAAAGGTCGTCACCAGCAGGCCGACGAGGGCCCACCAGGCCGACGTCTGGCCGCGCAGGCCCTTCATCAGGCGCATGTGCAGCCAGGCGGCGTAGTTCAGCCAGACGATCAGCGCCCAGGTCTCCTTCGGGTCCCAGCTCCAGTAGCCGCCCCAGGCCTCGGCGGCCCAGAAGGCGCCCAGGATGGTGGCGATGGTGAAGAAGGCAAAGCCCAGCGCGATGGACTTGTACATGAGGTCGTCGAGCTGGGTCAGCTCGGGCAGGCGGGCGCTCAAGGGGCGGCGCAGCACGATGCACAGGCCCAGGAAGGCCATCACGCCGGCGATCTTGCCGGCCCAGCCGACCAAGCCGGCAGCGGTCTCGGGCGTCACGTCGGCGAACAGGCG
>SEEY01000737.1 GCA_004211235.1 Rubrivivax sp. | reverse complement strand
CCACGCGGCCTTCCACGAGGTCGAGCAGGACGTGCAGCGCATTTCCGTGTCGGCGGGCGAGAGCGGCCAGCAGATGGGACTGCTCAACGAGCGCGCGCACGAGCTGGAGCGCGAGGTCTCCGAAGCCTCGCATGGGCTCAAGGTGGCCTTCGATGGCAGTGACCGCTTCCTGCGCATGTCCGAGGAGCTCGTCGAGCAGATCGCCGAGAGCGGCGTCGAGGTCGACGACATGCCCTTCATCCGCACCGCGCAGGCTGCCGCCGCGGAGATCAGCGAGCTGCTGGAGGATGCGCTGCGTGGCGGCCAGATCAGCCAGGCCGATCTGTTCGACGACAAATATCGCCCCATCGAAGGCACCAACCCGCAGCAGCACACGACACGCTTCTGCCAGCTGAGCGACCGACTCTTCCCCACCGTGCAGGAGAAGATGCTGGCCTTCAGCGACAAGGTGGTGTTCTGCATCGCGGCCGATCGCAACGGCTACATCGCCACGCACAACCGCAAGTATTGCCAGCCCCAGCGGCCGGGCGACACGGTCTGGAACACGGCCAACAGCCGCTACCGCCGCATCTTCAACGACCGCACCGGCCTGGCTTCGGCGCGCAACACGCGGCCTTTCCTGCTGCAGACGTACCGGCGCGACATGGGGGGCGGGCGCTTCGTGCTGCTGAAGGAGGCGGCGGCGCCGATCATGGTGAATGGCCGGCATTGGGGCGGTCTCCGCCTGGCCTTCAACTTCTAGACGTGGCCGCTCGGCTGGCGCTTCGGGCCGCTGGCGGCGTTGCTCTTCCTTGCGGGCGCGAGCCCGCGGCGTCATCGCGCCTTGCCAGCGACCCGCCTCACCAGCCGCTCGGCCACGTCTACCGACGCGCCGTTACTCCGCGATGCACGCGCGGTTCTTGCCGGTGTGTTTGGCTTCGTAGAGCGCCACGTCGGCGCGGTCCAGGGCGGCCTCCAATGTTTCGCCGGGGCGGTAGAGGGTGACGCCGGCGGAGAAGGTCACGAAGACGTCCTTGCCTTCGTGGTTGAAGAGGGCCGAGGACAGCGAGCGCTGCAGGCGGACCAGCACTGCCTGGGCCTCGTCCAGCGGTGTGTTGGGCAGCATCAGCACGAACTCCTCGCCGCCGTAGCGCGCCACCATGTCGCCAGGGCGCAAGGAGGCCTGCGTGCGCTCGGCGAGGGACTTCAGCGCGATGTCGCCAGCATGGTGGCCGAGGCTGTCGTTGAGCTTCTTGAAGTTGTCGATGTCCAGCAGCGCCAGCGCCACCCGGGTTGACTCGCGCTCGGACCTCGCCTGCTCGATGCCGAAGGCCTGGATCAGGCCGCGGCGGTTGGCGATCTGCGTGAGTTGATCGGTATGGACTTCGCTGGACAGCCGGCGCAGCTCGCCTTCGAGTTCATCGACACGCTGGGTCAGCGCGGCGGCGCGGTCATGTTCGAGCGTCAGGCGCTGCTGCGTCTGCGAGACGAGGCCCTGCACGCTGCGGCTTTCCTCCACCATCTCGCGCACCGTGCCGGCCAGGCTTTCCAGCGAATCGGCCTGTTGGATGGCGTCGGCGTAGCGGCCCACGCTGCTCTGGAAGCGGTCGGTGTGCTGACCCAGTTCGCCGAGTTCGGCCAGCATGCGCTGGATCAACCCCTTGAGCGCATCGCGCGCCCTGGAACGCTCGTCGCGCAAGCTGCGCTGGCGCTCGCGCGTGCCGCTCAGCAGCTCGGACACCGTGCGCACGCCGCGGCCCGAGAGGCCCTGCGCCAGCGTCTGGTTCATCGCCTCCGCCTGGCCGCGCGCCCAGGAATCGTCTTCGGCCAGGTCCACCAGGCTGCCACTCAGCTCGCGGCACAGACCGCCGAGTTCGTCGAACAGATGGCGGCGGTGGTCCAGCAGATGGCGGGCCCTGATGCACAGGGCAGCCATCTGCGTGGCTCGTTCGGGGCTGGCCCCTTGCGCCTTCAACTCCGCCTGTGCGTCATCGAGTTCGCGGATCAGGGCATCGGCCGGCGTCGCTTCGGTCTGCGGCGAGCGCAGCGCGTGGCGCACGGTCCTGTTGAGCTCACTGCCGACGTCCAGCCACGGTGCCAGGTCGACGGGCGGTGTGGCGTCGCCCGCACGGCCGAGGTCGCCGAAGCCGCTGCTCTCGCGAAAGCCGGTCTCGGCAAAGGCGCTGTCGGCGAAGAACTGGCTCGGCGTG
>SEEY01000095.1 GCA_004211235.1 Rubrivivax sp. | reverse complement strand
GAGCCGGCGTAGTGGTTGACGAGCAGCAGCTTCATGCCGGCGTCAGCTCTTTCAGCCGCGTCAGGAAGCGCTGCACGTGCGGCTCGAACAGGCCGTTGGCGGCGACCCAGTCGCGGTTGCCGGTGGCGAGGCGGGCGGCGTCCAGGGCGGCCATGCGAGCCGGAAGGTCGTCGAGCGAATTGACGATGAGACCGCATGCGGAGTCCCCAATGACTTCGCGGTTGGCCGGCAAGTCGGACAGCAGCGGCACGCAGCCATGCGCCATCGCCTCAAGCACGGAGACGGAGACGGAATCGCTCTCTGGCAGGCTCAGGAACCACGTCGAGCGCGAGTAGTGCGAGGCCTGCGCGGCGGCGTCCAGGCGGCCGACGAAGCTGATCCTGTCGGCCAGCCCCCGCGCCGCCACGTCCGCCTCCAGCACCGCGCGCAGTGAGCCGTCGTTGGCGACGACCAGACGCGCCTCGGGCTGCGCAGCGGCGATGCGGGCGAAGGCATCGACGACGAGCTGCGGCCGGTAGATCGGCTCCAGGCCGCGGTTCGCGAAGCACAGCCAGGGCTGCTTCTTCGCGTTGTGCTTCGGCATTGCTTCGAGGCCGAACGGAAAAGTCATCACCTCGCCCGCCCCCAGCTCGCGCATGCGCTCGGTCATGTGCAGCGAGTCCGACGTTGCCAGCGCGCAGCTGCGCAGCACCTTCTTTGTCATCCAGCGCCAGGCGCCGCCCTGGTTGGGCGTGACGAGGATGTCGCTGCCCCAGGCGGAGCCGGCAATCTGCGCGCGCAGCCGCCAGCCCAGCTTGGCTGCCCAGGCCAGCGAGCCATGCGAGGTCAGGTAGTGGGCATGCAGCCAGTCGGCATCGGTGTCGGCCAGCCAGGCGCCGATCTTCGGCAACTGTTTGATCAACGCGATGTTTCCGCCGCCATGGTCGGGCGAGGTATTCAGCGCCAGCCGCCGCGCGTCGGGCAGCAGCTGCAGGAACTCGGGCAGGAAGCCGCGCGACGAGATGGCGTGCAGCTGCACGCGCGGTTGCAGCGCACGCGCCCACTTCAGCAGGTGCGGGCTTTCGCCGTCGCCGATGAGGACGAGCCTGAGGCCGCCGCCGAGACTCACGTGCCTGCTCCGGCCCAGGCCTCGTAGGCTTCGCGCAGTTCGGGGTGGCGAGCCAGCAAGGCTGCGTCGCGCTCGCGCGTGTCGCCGATCTGGCGTGCCGGCTGGCCGGCCATGATGGCGAAGTCCGGCGCCACGCCGCGCAGCTGCGAGTAGGCGCACAGGATGGCGCCCTTGCCCAGCACCGCGCCCGGCTCGATCAGGCAGTGAGGACCGACGAAGCTGTAGGCACCCAGGCGGATGGGCGCCTTGCGATAACCCGGCAGCGTGCCCCCGAGCGTGGCGCTGCGCCGGCCGTTGACGCGCAGCGCGTCATGCGTGCTGTGCGTGGTGATGGAGCAGAAGCTGGCGATCTGGACGCCTTCCTCGATGATCAGGCCCGCGCCAGCGTCGATGACATTGAACTGACCGATGAAGACGTGGTCGCCGAGGCGCAGGCCCGCTTCGCCTTCGATGCAGGTGCTCGGCGCGATGCGCGAATGCGGCGCGCCGGCCTCGCCGAACAGCATGCGAAAGCCGAGCAACCGCACGAGGCGGCGACGAAAGCGGTTGAGAAAGACGCGGATCATTTCCAGGTCCACAGCGCCCAGAAAAAGTAGCCGAAGTAGACCAGCATCGCTGCGGACACGCCCCAGCCCGCGCCGGCGAGGCCACCAAAGTACAGACCCGCGGCCAGGCCGACCACGAACAGCGCCTGCCCCACCAACGCCAGCTTGAGCCCCCAGGCCTGCGCGCCCCAGGCCATCAGCACGACGGACAGCGGCGAGGCGATGAAATGCAGCGCGACATACGGCGCGAGCGACCGCGCCAGCTCACCGGCGCCGATCCATTCCGGGCCGAACACGACCCCGAACAACCACGGACCCAGAGCCAGCAGTGCCAACATCAGCGGCAGGGCGATGGCCGCCAGCAGCAGCAGGCTGTGCCGCACCAGCGCACGTGCTTCGGCAGGGCTCTGCGCCTTGGTCAGCCGCGGATAGAGCACCTGCGAGAGCGATCCGCCGACGAGCGAGGCGGGCGCCTTCAGGTAGCGCAGCGCCAGCGCCCAGACGCCGGCTTCATGCGCGCCCAGCCAGGCGGCCAGCATGGCCAGCGCCAGCGAATCCTGCAGCGCGCCTGCGAAGGCGTGGGGCGTGTTCAGCAGCGGGAAATCGCGGTGCTTCTCGGCCACTGCACGCAGCGGCTGCGGCGCCAGCAGGCCTCGCCAGCCACCCTCCGGCGCCGGCCGGGCCTGCAGCGCGGCGGCGGCGGCCGTCGCCAGGGTGGCGCCACCGATCAGGCCCCAGGGCCCCGCCTGCAGCAGCCCGAAGCCGACCTGGGCCACCGCGCCGCCGCCCCACTGCACGACGCGGGCGCGGGCCATCGCCGCGAACTGGCCGGCGCGCGCGGCCCACTGCGCGAGCGCCTGGCTGGTGGACGCGGCCAGCACGATCAGCGGCAACGCCGCGGCGAGGGACAGGTCCCCCCAGAGCATCCAGGCCGCGCCGACGAGGATCGCCATGGCGGTCATTGCCAGCAGCATGCGCAGACACAGCGCCAGCAGCGCCGCGGCGCCCTTCTCGCCGGTTTCAAGCGCCAGCGCGAACTCGTAGCGCGCACAGCCGACGACGGCCAGGTTGCTGGCCACGGTCCACACGAGGGAGAACTGCCCGTACTCGGTGGGCGTGTACAGCCGCGCGATCCACGGCCCCAGCAACAACGGCACGGCCTGGGCCAGCGCGCTGCCGGCGAGCAAGGTCAGAGTGGCGCGCTTGAGGCTGTGATCGTTCATCGAGGCGCGCGATTCTAAAATCCCGGATTCACCCAAGGTCCGCAATGAACAACACGACACCGTCCACCCCAGCCGTCCCCGCCGTCGACGAGAACCAACTGATCGCCGAGCGCCGCGAAAAACTGGCCGCGCTGCGGGCCGCCACGGCGGTGCCCTTCCCCAACGATTTCAAGCCCCAGCACCGCGCGCTGCCGCTGCAGCAGCAGTACGGCGAGGTGGCCAACGAGGCGCTGGAGCCGCAGGCCGTGCGGGTGAGCGTGGCCGGCCGCATGATGCTCAAGCGCGTCATGGGCAAGGCGAGCTTCTGCACGCTGCAGGACGCCACCGGCCGCATCCAGCTGCGGGTCACCATCGACAACGTCGGCGACGATGTCTACGCGGCCTTCAAGCACTGGGACCTGGGCGACATCATCGGCGGCGAAGGCGTGCTGATGAAGACCAAGACCGGCGAGCTGACCATCACCGTCACCACCCTGCGCCTGCTGACCAAGAGCCTGCGCCCGCTGCCAGACAAGTTCCACGGCATGAGCGACCAGGAGCAGAAGTACCGCCAGCGCTATGTCGACCTGATCACCGACGAGGACGCCCGCAAGCGCTTCACGGCGCGCTCCAAGGCGGTGTCGGCGATCCGCAGCTTCATGGTGGATCACGGCTTCCTTGAAGTCGAGACGCCGATGCTGCATCCCATTCCCGGCGGCGCCAACGCCAAGCCCTTCAAGACCCACCACAACGCGCTGGACCAGGAGATGTTCCTGCGCATCGCGCCGGAGCTCTACCTCAAGCGTCTGGTGGTGGGCGGCTTCGAGCGCGTGTTCGAGATCAACCGCAACTTCCGCAACGAAGGCATCTCGGTCCGGCACAACCCCGAGTTCACGATGATGGAGTTCTATGCGGCCTACTGGACGCATCACGACCAGATGGACTTCACCGAGGCGGTGCTGCGCCACGCGGCCATCGCGGCGACCGGCAGCGCCGCGCTGACCTACGCCGGCAAGCCGGTCGCGCTGGACAAGCCCTTCGCCCGTGTTTCCGTGCGCGACTCGCTGATCCGGTTCGCCGGCCTCACGGATGCCGAAGCCGACAACGCCGAGGTGCTGCGCGCCAGGATCATTGCCGCTGGTGAGGAGGCGCCCGCCCGCTGGAGCCTGGCCGAGCTGCAGTTCGGCCTGTTCGAGGCCGTCGTCGAGGAGAAGCTGTGGGAGCCGACCTTCATCATCGACTACCCGGTCGAGGTGTCGCCGCTGGCCCGGGCGTCCGACGCCAATCCGGGGATCACGGAGCGCTTCGAGCTCTTCATCACCGGCCGCGAGTACGCCAACGGCTTTTCCGAGCTGAACGACGCGGAAGACCAGGCCGCCCGCTTCCACGCCCAGGTGGCCAACAAGGATGCCGGCGATGAGGAAGCGATGTTCTTCGACGCCGACTTCATCCGCGCGCTGGAGTACGGCATGCCCCCCACCGGCGGCTGCGGCATCGGCATCGACCGGCTGATGATGCTCATCACCGATTCCCCGTCGATCCGCGACGTGATCCTGTTCCCCGCCTTGCGCAGGGAGGCCTGAACCGTCCCGGACTGCGCAGCGATACCTGACCCGGCGCCCCTTTCCGGACCGGGGCACGGAACGCGTGCAGCAAAAAGGCGACCCTCCCGGGTCGCCTTTGTCATTCCAAAGCCAGAAAAATCAGCGGCTGGCCAGCGTCGGCGCGCGGCGCACGACGGGAGCCGGGAAGTCGCCCAGTTCACGGGCGGCGTTCTCGCCATGATCTGCGGCCAGGGCGGCGGCCGTCTTGCGGTCCAGGGAAACATCGGTGGCCTTGGCCGTCAGCACGGCCTGGCGCGGCAGCGTCGCGGTGGCGACCGTGGCTGCCTTGGCACTGGCAGGCGTGGTCACTTCGACACCCTTCTCACCCTGGATGGCGGCAAGCTCGCCGCTGTCGCGCGCCGCGGCCAGTTCGGCGATGACGGCGTCGCGGGTCAGCGGGGCGGTGTCTTGTGCGGAGGCGGTACCAGCGGCAACCAGGGCGACGGTGGCGATGAGGGTGGACAGCTTGTTCATGACGGGCTCCTTCAGTTCGGCAGGAACGTCCTGCTTGGGTCACTTCGGACACCGCGACCGCGCTGTCCATGGCCTGAACTCTAGGTAGTCCGCCTCGGTAGAAACACTAGGCTGCTCGGAACTGACTATTCACCTTACGCAAACAGTAATCCCTAGTTTGTCGCCATCGTTCCGCCACCCAAAATCAACGATGCTCGAAATTCGGTGCCCGCTTGGCGAGGAAGGCTTCCATGCCTTCCCGCTGGTCACGGCTGCCGAACAGCGCGTGGAAATAGCGCCGCTCCACGGCCACGCCATCGCGCAGTGGCGTCTGGTAGGCGAGGTTGACCAGTTCCTTGACGAGCGCCACCGACGGCCCGCTGAAGCCGTTGATCGTCTCAGCGGCGGCAAGTGCTTCCTTGAGCAGTTGGTCCGCCGGCACCACGCGCGACACCAGCCCGGCACGCTCCGCCTCCGCCGCGTCCATCATGCGCGACGTCAGCATCATGTCCATGGCCTTGCTCTTGCCGACGGCGCGCGGCAGGCGCTGGGAGCCGCCCGCGCCCGGCACGATGCCAAGCTTGATTTCCGGCTGGCCGAACTTCGCGGTGTCGGCGGCGATGATGAAGTCGCACATCATCGCGAGCTCGCAGCCACCCCCCAACGCAAAACCGGCCACCGCGGCGATGACGGGCTTGCGCACCTGCAGGATGGTCTCCCAGTTCCGGGACAGCAGGCCACTGGTGAAGGCGCTGACAAAGGTGTGCGGCAGCATGGTCGGGATGTCTGCCCCCGCGGCGAAGGCGCGCTCCGAGCCAGTCAGCACGATGCAGCCGATGCCGTCATCGCCGTCGAAGGCCAGGAGCGCCTCGCCAAGTTCGTCCATCAGCGGGTCGTTCAGCGCGTTCAGCGCCTTCGGACGGTTCAACGTGATCAGCGCCGTCTTGCGCGGGCCGTCGCCATGGACGGCGGTCAGGATGCATTCGTAGGTCATGGGCTCAGCCTCCGGGGGATGTCGTTGGCCGATTCTGGCGCGGCTTGAAGGGGCGCGCTTTTGAGCACCATGTCGACGAAGTTCTCTGCGTCCTGCCGGATGATCAGGCGCACCGGCAGGTATTGCAGCGACGGTGCGAGCCACACCTCGACGGACAGGTCGCCGCCGCCCGGTGGACGCACGGGCTTCAGATGCCAGGCGGACATCTCGCCCATCGGCGTTTTCAGCAGTTCCTCACCCGTGACCTCGTAGGGCCACAGGTACTGCCGGTAGGGCAGCACCAGCGGAAACTGCACGATGCGGCCAGCCTGCAGCGGCTCACGGCCGGTCAGGAAGAGCCAGGTCAGCTGAACGAACTGGCTGGCCGAGTCCTGTGCGCCGCGTCCGACCGGCTCGCGCGCACCGTTGGCCAGTTGCACATCGGCGCCGTGGAAGACGACGCTGGCGCGGCGGCCCTGGCCGACGATGAACCGGGTCTCCTCGTCATAGCGCTGCGGGGCGATGCCTTCGGGCGTCAGCCGGCCCTGGCTGCTCATGCGCCGCGTCATCAGCGGCGCGAAGCTGGGACCGAGGCCGACATCCAGATGCACCTGGTAGTCACGACCCTGGCGCAGCCATTC
Source organism: Rubrivivax sp. (assembly GCA_004211235.1). The sequence goes on along the minus strand of SEEY01000095.1, from coordinate 6,025 downwards.
GACCTGGGCCTGGCCGTGCACCGGGCCGCGGTAGTTGCCGGTCAGCACATAGCTCAGCCGCGTGGACAGCGGCCATTCGGCGCCGGGCTCGTCGCTCAGCGGTACGGAAGCCACCGCGGCCGCCGGCGATGCGGCTGGCAACGGCGTGGAAGCGGCCTCGGCGACGCGTTCGGGTTCAGCTTCGGAAGCTGCCTGATCCGGTGCCGATGCAGGCTCGGGGGGCAGTTCAGGCACGGGTCCGGAGGCGGACTGTGCCGGCCTCGCCCGCGACGCGGCAGGCCGGGGCAGTCGCGCGGGTGCTGGTGCGGCTGGTGCCCGAGCGGCCAGCACGGGCTGGATGGGCATCTCGCGGACAAACTCGACCTGCATGCGCCGCGGCATCGGCGGGGCGACTTCGTCGACCCAGCCGTCGTGGATGCGCTGCACTTCGCGGCCGACCAGCAGGTGGGCCGCCAGCACGACCAGCACCAGCAGCCAGGGTGGCCGCGGTGTCTTCATCGCAGGTTCAGGCGTCGAGCCAACGTCGCCGGGCGTCTTGTGCGCCGTCAGCCGGCGTCAATGCCACCGCCGCGGGCCGCGCGGGCGGCAATGCCACGTCCAGTTCCAGCAACCGCTGGTCCCGGCTGAGGAGCAGCCGCAGCTGTGTCCGGCCCGCAGCAAGCAGGGGCGGTACGTCGTCGAGCCGGCGCAGCCGCCAGCCGTTGCAGCCCAGGATCTCGTCACGCGCGTTGACGCCGCCAGCATGCGCCGCGCTGCCCGTCAGCACATGGCTGACATGGATGCCGGTGAGTGCGGCTTCGCGCGCCCGCAGGCCCAGTCGCTGCGCGACGCTCTGGCGCCCCTCCTCGCGCCAGTCGACGCCGTGCGTCTTCAGCAGGGCGCGCAGCGGCAGCTCGGCCGTGCCGTGCACCCAGCCGTGCAGCTGCGCCGCTACGTCATCGCCGCCAAGCGCGCGGACGGCGGCCAGGATGTCCGCCTCGCTGATGGGCCCGCCGCCGCTGGCCTGCCACAAGTGCCGCATCACCGCGTCCAGGCTCGACTTTCGCGCGCGCAGGCTCAGGTCCAGGCACAGCGCCACCAGCGCGCCCTGGCTGTAGTAGTTGCTGGTCGCGTTGGGGCTGTTCTCGTCGGGCCGGTAGTACTTGGTCCAGGCCTCGAAGCTCGCCTGTGCCAGCGGTTGCACGAGGCGGCCCGGCGCGGCCAGGACGCCATTCACCGAGCCGGCGAGCAGTTTGAGGTAGCGGGCGTCATCGATCAGCCCGGCGCGGCGCAGCATCAGTTCGTCGTAGTAGCTCGTGAAGCCTTCGAAGAACCAGAGCAGCTCCGTGTAGTTCTCGCGCTGGTAGTCGAAGCTGGCGAACTCGCTCGGGCGCAGCCGCTTCACGTTCCAGGCGTGGAAGTATTCATGGCTGAACAGGCCGAGCAGCCGCGCATAGCTGTCGCCTGGCGTGGCGCTCTCTGCTGCGGTGGGGAGCTCCCGACGCGCGCAGATCAGGGCGGTGCTGGCGCGGTGTTCCAGGCCGCCATGGCCGTCGTCAACGGCCCACAGCAGGAAGCTGTAGCGCTCGAAGGGTGCGCTGTTGTCAGCACTCCAGAAGGCGATCTGGGCCGTGCAGATGCGCTGCACGTCGTTGAGGAGCCGCTCGCCGTCGAAGCTGGGCCAGGCGCCCGCGACGACGATGCGGTGCGTCACACCCGCGGCGACGAACTCGCCCTGCCAGTGCGGTCCGATCTCGAAGGGATGGTCGACCAGCTCGTCGTAGCCGGCCGCCTCGAAGCCGCCGGCTGCGGCCCGCATCTCGGTCGCGACATGCCAACCGTCGGGCACGCCCGCAAGCTCGATGCGGTGGGTCTGACCCTCGCGGCCGAGCGCGCGCAAACACAGGCTGCTGGCGTTGAAAAAGGCGCGCTGGCTGTCCAGCCAGGCGGTACGGACCGAAGCGTCGAAGGCGTAGACGTCATAGCTCAGCACGAGCGCCGCCCGGCCGCTGCAATGCACGCGCCAGCTGGCCTTGTCGAGCTGCTCGACTGCCAGTTCGCGCTTGCCCTGCCGCGCGCTGATACCACTCAGGTGCTTCGAGAACTCCCGCACCAGGTAGCTGCCGGGAATCCACACCGGCAGGCTGAAGTCCTGCTGCGCGGCAGGCTCGGCAAGCGTCAGCGTGACGCGGTAGCGGTGAGCCGTGCCATCGGCCAGCTCGATTCGGTAAACGGGTCCCGGCATCAGCTGCCCGCAGCGGCGAGGAAGCAGCTGAGCGACGCCACGGCGGTCAGGCGAAAGCGCAGCGTCAGCCAGTCGGCCGCGCCCAGGCGCGGGTAGGCGCGCCGGTCCACGGCATAGCAGGCGATCAACACGCCGCCCAGCAGCGCCAGACCCGCATGCGGCGGCATCAGCACACCCAGCCAGGCGAGCAGGCAGGCCGAGACGCCCCAGGTGAGGGGCCACCGATCGGTGACCCCGCGTGCAAACGCCAGGCCCCAATGGATGCCGCCGAGGAAGGACGTGACCAGCGCTGCGTAAACGGCCGTGGCGAAGCGCACGAAGCGGTACGGATCTTCTTCGTGCGGGTCGACCAGCCAGATCAGCAAGCAGCCGAGAACGAACGGCAGGAGGCCCGCATAAGCCAGTCGATGTGCGAGCTGCCGGTTGTCGGCGTTCGGCGCGCTCAAGACTTGCGCCCCGGCAAGACGAGGGCTTGCAGGCGCTTCTCGAGCTCGACCGCACCCACGGCGCCGGGAATGCGGTTGCCGTCTTCCAGCAGGATCGCCGGCGTGCCGTTCACGTGAATGCGGTGGGACAGGGCCAGGTTGCGCTCGATGGCCGAGTCGTCGCAAGTGGCCGCGGGCTTGGGTGGCTGCTCGCCCTTGAGCATCCAGGCGAGCCAGGCGTTGGCCCCGTCCTTGGCGCACCAGATGGCACGCGTCTTTTCGGGCGAATCACCGCCGAGGATCGGAATGAGGAAGGTGTAGACGGTGACGTCCTTGAGTTCCTGAAGCGACTTCTCGAAGCGCTTGCAGTAGCCGCAATTCGGGTCCGCGAAGACGACGATGCGACGCTTGCCGGTGCCGTTCTTCCACATCACGGCGTCCTTGAAAGGCAGCGCGGCGAAGTCCACCCGGTTGAGCTGGCTGACGCGCTCCTCCGTCAGGTTCTTCTTCGCCTTCATGTCGATCAGCTCGCCTTCGATCAGAAAGCTGCCCGAGGGATCGGTGTAGCGCACCTCGTTGCCGATGCGCACCTCCCAGAGACCCGGCATCGGCGAGGGCCTGACCTCGTCGATCTTGGGCGCATTGGGCATGCGTTGCGCAAAGGACTTGCGGATGACCGTCTCGTTGGCTGCAACGGGGAGGCAGGCGATGACAAGCAGGCCGGTCAGGAAGCGGGCGATGAAAGACTGCACGATGCTGGATGCTGGAACGGTCGGAAAACTTAAAGGCCGAGAGCGCGGTCGGTGAGCCAGCGACAGACGCTGCAGCGCGTCGGTCAATTCGCCCATCGCCACCGTGGGTGCGAGGCGCTCCCGGGCATAGCGCCGCAGCAGACGCTCGTCACCCAACGGCCGCCACGGTTCGCGCGCAGCGAGCACGCGGCTCAGCGCGACGACGTCGCCCAGCCCGAGGTTGAGTCCCTGTCCCGCCAGCGGATGCACGAGGTGGGCCGCATCGCCAAGCAGCACCCAGCCCGGGCCGCTCACCGCCTCGGCGCGCGCCAGCGCCAGCGGCCAGGCGGCAAGCTCGCTGTCCAGGTGCAGTTCGCCGGCGGCGCCACCGGTCGCGGCATTCAGCTCGCGTTCGAACTCATCGCCTGACAAGGCCTGCAGCTGTGACGCACGCGCTTCAGCGCAGGACCACACCAGCCCAAAGGAAGCGCCGGGCGTGGGCCGCTCGAATGGCAGCAGCGCCAGCACCTCGCCACCGGCCTTGAACCACTGTCGCGCAACGCCCTGGTGGGCGCGGTCGGCTGTCAACCGCGCGGCCAGCGCATGATGGCCATAGGCCTTGGGCTCGAAGCCCACGCCCAGGGCCTCCCGGGCCGCCGATTCGCGGCCTTCACAGAGGGCGGTCAGCGCTGCCGGTGTGTTGTCGGGCACGCTGTGGACATGGGGTGAGAAGCGCAAGGCGGTAGCGAGCTGCGCGTCGAGCTCTGCGGCGTCGACGATGACCGCCAGCTCCCGCAGGCCTTGCTGCCATGCAGAAAAGCTCAGGCGACCGCCCGGCCCGTCCGTGCTCGCGTCGCCCTCGATGACCATGTCGTAGACCGGGCTGATCGCGTCGCCCGGCAGGCTGTCCCAAACCTTCAGTTCAGTCAGCAGGGCCACCGAGGCGGCGTTCAGCGCGTAGGTGCGCACGTCGCCTGACCTGGGCGGCTGGGGCGATCCCGCCATGCCGACCGTCATGCCCCGGGAGGCCAGGCTCAATGCCAGGCAGCTGCCCACCGCGCCCCGGCCCCTGACCAACACATCCACGCTTTGCATCCTGGCGATTGTAGGCAGCGGGTATGACCACAACGCGGCCAAGCCCCGCGCATTGCTGGCCGACTAAAATCCCATCCTTCGGCACCGGCCAGCCGCCTGCCGCCTCCCCACAGAAAGCCCCGCCATGAGCCTCAAATGCGGCATCGTGGGCCTGCCCAACGTCGGCAAGTCCACGCTCTTCAACGCCCTGACCAAAGCCGGCATCGCCGCCGAGAACTACCCCTTCTGCACGATCGAGCCCAACGTCGGCATTGTCGAGTTGCCGGATCCGCGCCTCGCCGCGCTGGCCGAGATCGTCAAGCCCGAACGAGTGCTGCCGGCCGTGGTGGAGTTCGTCGACATTGCCGGCCTCGTGGCAGGCGCCAGCAAGGGCGAAGGCCTGGGCAACCAGTTCCTGTCGCACATCCGCGAGACGGACGCCATCGTCAACGTCGTGCGCTGCTTCGAGGATCCGAACGTCATCCACGTCAACGGCAAGGTCGATCCGATCTCCGACATCGAGGTCATCCAGACCGAGTTGTGCCTCGCCGATCTGAGCACCGTCGAGAAGAGCCTGCATCGCTACAACAAGGTGGCGCGGGCCGGAGACAAGGAAGCCATCGCATTGGTCAAGGTGCTGGAGAAATGCCAGGCTGCCCTGGACCAGGCGCAACCCGTGCGCACGATCGACTTCAGCAAGGAAGAGCTGGCCATCCTGAAGCCGCTGTGCCTCATCACCGCCAAGCCGGCGATGTTCGTTGGCAACGTCTCCGAAGACGGCTTCGAGAACAACCCCTTTCTTGACCGCTTGAAGGAGTACGCAGCGGCTCAGAACGGACCCGTGGTGGCGATCTGCGCCAAGACGGAGGCCGAGCTTTCAGAGATGGAAGATGAGGATCGCGCGATGTTCCTCGCCGAGATGGGACAGGACGAACCGGGCCTGAACCGCCTGATTCGTGCGGCGTTCAAGCTGCTCGGCCTGCAGACGTACTTCACTGCCGGCGTGAAGGAAGTGCGCGCCTGGACCATTCACATCGGCGACACCGGCCCGCAGGCAGCGGCTGTGATTCACACCGACTTCGAGCGTGGCTACATCCGCGCGCAGACCATCGCCTACGACGACTTCATCAAGCACCGTGGCGAGCAGGGTGCCAAGGATGCGGGGAAGATGCGCGCCGAAGGCAAGGAGTACGTCGTCAAGGATGGCGACGTGCTGCACTTCCTGTTCAACGTGTGATCTCCACGAGCTAGCGTCGAGATAGATTTCCAAACCCGCCTTGGCGGGTTTTTCTTTGCCTGAATATTCAACCGACGCGATGGGCGTCCGCTCGTAACCGTTGGCCAAGGGCGTATCGGAAGGCCGTCGATATCCATTCGCAAATGAATAGGACGCCGACGCATCGCGAAGCACGCCAGCGCAATTCCATATCGGGCGGCGAGCGGCGATTTCCAAAAAGCAAAACCCCCACCATCTTTGGAATGGTGGGGGTTGGCTTTAATAACTAGCCTGACGATGACCTACTTTCACACGGGAATCCGCACTATCATCGGCGCTGACTCGTTTCACTGTC
>SEEY01000736.1 GCA_004211235.1 Rubrivivax sp. | reverse complement strand
GCGCGCCTGCGGCCGGAATGGGCGTGGGCGGCCAACGGCCCCGATCCGGCCCAGCGCGCGCTGTCGTGGGATACCGGGGCGATCGAGCAGCGCGTCGCTACCCTGCACGCCTGGCGCCAGGAAGATCCGGCCGCCGCGCTGCGGATGCTGACCGCGGCCTGGGCCACCGAACCACCCGAGCACCGTGCGGCCCTGCTGCCGGCGCTGGCAGTCCGGCTCGGAGCGGACGACGAGGACTTCATCGAATCCACGCTCGACGACCGGCGTAAGGAAGTGCGCGCCGCCGCCCAGCGCCTGTTGGCCGACCTGCCCGGGTCGCGCCTGTCGCAGCGGATGCGGGCACGCGTGCAGCCGCTGCTGCAGGTGGAACAACGCCTGCTGCGCCCGGCGCGCCTGCAGCTCGCGCTGCCGGGTGACATCGATGCGCCGATGCGGCGCGACGGCATCGGCGCCACGCCCTGGCCCGGCGTTGGCGAAAAGGCCGGCTGGGTCATCGACATGCTGGCTGCCGTCGACCCGCACGTCTGGGAACAGGCATTCGAGCGCACGCCGCGCAAGCTGCTGGCCCTGGCCGAGAGCAGCGAGTTCGCCGTGGTTCTGATCCGCGGCTGGGCACTGGCCAGCATGCGGCACGGCGCCGCAGCGATGTCCCCGTGGCTGGCGGCGCTCGCGCACTGGTGGATCGGCGCGAAGCCGGCGCTGCGCGAAGCGGTTCCCGGCGGCCTGTTCGATGTGCTGGGCACCGTCGCCCGGCGCGATGAAGACGCTACCCTGAGCGCCCTGGTCGAAGGTTTTCCCGACGCCTGGCACGGCGACGCCGGCCTGGTGCACATGCTGCATACGCTGGCCGACCACGGCGCCGGCAGCTGGCCGCAGGACCTGAGCCGGCGTGTGCTGCAGCGCGTCGAGACCGCATTGCCGGCGCTGGCCACGCCGGGCCACGCCTGGGCCTTCCGCCAGTTGCTGTCCAGCCTCGCGCTCGCGCTCGATCCGTCCACCGCGGCCGCGGTCTCGGCCGGCTGGCACGGCACCATCCAGCCGGACCATCCGTTGCGCGACGCTTTCGACACCTTCTTCAGCACCGTGCGCTTCCGCCACGAGATGCACTCATCCTTCCAGGAGCCAGCATGACCCCGCCCGATACCAACGCCGCCCTCCGCCAGCATGCGGAACAGCAGTACGCCAGCGAGCTCGATGCGCTGATCGCCAGCGACACGCGCCAGCGTCCGCCGCGCTGGCGGATGTCGCCGTGGGCAGTCGCGACTTACCTGCTGGGCGGCCGGCTGGACAACGGCGTGACGGTCAGCGCGAAGTACATCGGCAATCCGCGCATCATCGAGATCGCGGTGGCGACGCTGGCAACCGACCGCGCCCTACTGCTGCTGGGCGTGCCCGGCACGGCGAAATCCTGGGTCTCCGAGCACCTGGCGGCAGCCATCAGCGGCGATTCGACCCTGGTGGTGCAGGGCACGGCCGGCACCAGCGAGGAAGCGGTGCGCTATGGCTGGAACTATGCGCAGCTGCTGTCGAAGGGGCCGTCGCAGGAGGCCATCGTCCCGAGCCCGGTGATGCGCGCCATGCGCAACGGGAAGATCGCGCGCATCGAAGAGCTGACCCGCATGCCGGGCGAGGTGCAGGACAGCCTGATTTCAGTGCTGTCCGAAAAAGTGCTGCCGATCGCCGAACTCGACGACGAGGTGCTGGCGCAGAAGGGTTTCAATATCATCGCGACGGCGAACGACCGCGACCGCGGCGTCAACGAACTGTCCAGCGCCCTGAAGCGCCGCTTCAATACGGTGGTGCTGCCGCCGCCGCGCAGCGCCGACGAGGAAGTGCGGATCGTCGAGACGCGCGTGGCCAGCATCGGCCGTGCGCTGGAGCTGCCGGCCGAGACGCCGGCACTCGAAGAAATCCGCCGCATCGTCACCGTGTTCCGTGAGCTGCGCGAGGGCGTGAGCGCCGATGGCAAGACCAAACTCAAGACGCCGACGGCAAGCATGAGCACGGCCGAAGCGATCTCGGTGATCACGCACGGACTGTCCCTGGCCGCCCACTTCGGCGACGGCGTGCTGCGCGGCGCCGACCTCGCCGCCGGCATGGTCGGCGCCATCGTCAAGGACCCGGTACAGGACCGCGTGGTCATGCTCGAGTACCTGGAGACGGTGGTCAAGGAGCGAGAGGGCTGGAAAGACCTGTAC
>SEEY01000735.1 GCA_004211235.1 Rubrivivax sp. | reverse complement strand
GGCTTCACCTGGCCGCTGGGCCGGCGCAGCGGCGTGCCGCTGACGACGATGGAGCTGCTGCGACCGTGGTAGCCGATGGGCACCCACTGGTAGTTGGGCAACAACGGGTTGTCCGGGCGGAACAGCCTGCCGACCGCGCGCGCGTGGTGGATGCCGGTGTAGAAGTCGGTGTAGTCGCCGATGCGGCAGGGCAGCGTGTACTCGGCATCGGCCTGCGGCAGCAGATCGATCTCGGGCGCGCCCGCCTTGAGCGTGTCGAACAGGCGATGGCGCAGCGCCAGCCGCTCGCCGCCCGGGCGCCCCATCAGCGCATTCATGTCGGTGATGTCCCAGCCGGTCAGGTCGAGGATCTGGTCGCCGATGCCGACGCCGACACGGAAGGGCTCCAGCGTGCCGGTGCGGCGGAAGCGGCAGAACGGCAGGTTCTGCAGCGGGAAGTCGGTGGCGGGATCGTTGGCCGTTGCGACCCAGGAGAGCGCCCGGGCGTCGTGGGTGTGGTCGATGTTCATGGCTTGAACTGTTCCTTCAGGCCCTGCCAGCACTCGGCATAGGTCTTCTCGAGCGGTGCGTCGTTCAAGGCCCACGCGGTCGGCTTCAACGGCCAGCGCGTCTCGAACATGAAGGCCAGGGTCTGGTCCAGCTTGTGCGGCGCCAGGTCGGCACTGCAGGCCTTGTCGAAGGCGTCGGTGTCCGGGCCGTGCGGCACGAAGCTGTTGTGCAGGCTGGCGCCGCCGGGCTTGAAGCCCTCGGGCTTGGCGTCGTACTGGCCCAGCACCAGGCCCATGAACTCGCTCATCACGTTGCGGTGGTACCAGGGCGGGCGGAAGGTGTCCTCCGCGACCATCCAGCGCGGCGGAAAGATCACGAAATCGACATTCGCCCAGCCCGGCGTGTCGCTCGGGCTGGTCAGCACCGTGAAGATGCTCGGGTCCGGATGGTCGAAGCTGACCGTGTTGATCGTCATGAAGCGCGAGGTGTCGTAGCGATAGGGCGTGAGGTTGCCGTGCCAGGCGACGACGTTGAAGGGGCTGTGGGGCTGCGTCGCGCGCCAGAGCCTGCCGCCGTAGCGCTTGACGATGTCGTAGGGTCCATCCTCGGTTTCATGCCAGGCCACGGGCGACTCGAAATCGCGCGCACTGGCCAGCCCGTTGGAGCCGATGGGGCCGAGCTCGGGCAGCCGGAAGGCCGCGCCGTGGTTCTCGCAGACGTAGCCGCGGGCGGGGCCGTCCAGCGGGTCGACCTTGAAGGCCATGCCGCGCGGCAGCAGCGCGATCGAGCCTGGCGCGACTTCCAGGCGGCCGAGCTCGGTCGTCACGAGCAGGCGGCCCTGCTGCGGCACCAGCAGCATCTCAGCGTCGGCATTGACGAGGGCGCGGCGGCCCATCGCACGCGTGGCGACATAGGCCAGCGCGCCCATGCCCTGCACACCGGCCTCGCCGTTGACGGCATGGCTGCGCAGGCCGTCGACGAAGTCGCCTTCGTCGTGCAGCGGCGTCGGCCCCCAGCGCAGCGGATCCGGCGGCGCGCATTCGCCCTGGGCCGCACCGCTCTTCCACAGCGGATGCGCCAGCGGCTCGTAGCCAGCGACCACCACCGAGGGCCGGCGGCGGTACAGCCAAGTGCGCTGGTTGTCGGCGCGTGGCGCGGTGAAGGCGCTGCCGGACAGCAGTTCGGCGTACAGCCCATGCGGCGCGCGCTGCGGGCTGTTGCGGCCGATGGGCAGCGCACCGGGCACGGCCTCGCTGCTGTGATGGTTGCCGAATCCCGTGAGGTACTTGAGGTCGGTCAGTTCAGTCATGGCGTTCGTGATGGGCGGGCGCGTCGTTGCAGTCAGGTCGATTCGCGGGCGAGCGCGAAGGCCTGGCGAAGCACCTCGCGGTCGCCAATGTGGTTGCACAGGATCAGCGCCAGCCGCGCCAGCCAGTCGACAGCGGCGTCGTCGGCCAGGCCGGCCTGCGCGGCGATGAGCTCGGCGTAGAAGGCATCGCCCTCGCCACCGAAATTTGGGGTCAGTGTCAATTTCTTCATGCGGCCCTTCCTTGAGCCCGGTCCAGCGCAGCCTGCAGCGCCTCGGCATCGAACCGATGCCAGCGCGCCGCGACCACGCCGTCCGGGCGGATCAGGTGGACGCTGCCGGGCCGGGCGCCGTAGCGCGTGGCGGCCACACCCTCGGCCGGCAGCGGGATGACGTGCACGCCTGCCGCC
>SEEY01000734.1 GCA_004211235.1 Rubrivivax sp. | reverse complement strand
GGGCATGCAGCAGGCGCAGAACATGCTTGACTCCATGGGCGGCACGCCGCTGGGCGATCCGCCGCCCTGCCTGCGCCCGCCCGAGACCGACCCGCTCGTCGCCGCTGCGCCGGTGCCCCCGGCCGCGCGGGGCGCCAAGCCGTTCTCGCTGTGGGCCACGCTGCCGCTGCCGCAGCAGGCGCCGGCGGCCATCGTCAATTACGTGAAGCTGCTGGCGCCGGAGTACCAGCTCTCGCCGGCACTCGTGCTGGCCGTCATGGCCACCGAATCCAACTTCGACCCGCTCGCCGAGTCGCCGAAGAAGGCGCAGGGCCTGATGCAGCTGATGCCGGACACGGCCACGCGCTTCAACGTCGTGCGGCTGCGCGACCCGTCGCAGAACATCCGCGGCGGCATGGCCTATCTGCGCTGGCTGCTGGCCTATTTCGAGGGCGACGTGACGCTGGCCGTGGCCGGCTACAACGCCGGCGAGCGGGCGGTGGACCGCTACCTGGGCGTGCCACCCTATGCCGAGACGCGGCTCTATGTGCGCAAGATCATGGCGGCCGTGGGCGGCCAGCGGCTGCATCCTTTCGATGCCAAGGTGGCGGGGCCGTCGCCGATGCTGCAGCGGGTGAAGGCGCAGATGCAGGTCATCCAGGGGCGCTGACTGCCTCGCGGGCTGGCTATCGGCCGGCCAGCCAGTCGACGATGTCGCGCACGGGCAGCACGTCGACACCGCCCTTCAACGGATAGCGCCGAGCCACCGGGGCGACCACCGCCGCGCGTTCGGGCTGAAGGTCGGTCAGCGCCTGCCAGAAGCCCTTGCCCACCGTGGGCGCGGCCGAGAACTTGATCTCCAGCCCCAGACGGCGGCCGCCCCGCTCGATGACGACGTCCAGCTCCGTGCCGGCTGCGGTCCGGTAGTAGCCCAGCTGCGCATCAGGCATCACCTCGGCCACCGCGGCGGCCACCTGCTCGATGACGAAGCCCTCCCACGACATGCCGACGATGGGGTGGCCCTGCAGCGCGTCAAGGTCTCTCAAGCCGAGCAGCGCATGCACCAGGCCGCTGTCGCGCACATAGACCTTGGGCGACTTGACGAGGCGCTTGCCGACGTTGGGCAGCACGGGCTCCAGCCGGCGCAGCATCAGCGCATCCACCAGCGTGTCCAGGTAGCGGGCCACGGTCGTGTGCGCAAGCCCGCCGAGCGACGCGCCCAGCGCCGAGGCATTGAACTGCTGACCCTGCAGATGGGCCTGCATGCGCCAGAAGCGGTGCAGGCTTTCGGCGGCCACCTTGACGCCCATCTGCGCCAGGTCGCGCAGCAGGAAGCTCTCGATGAAGTCCTGCCGCCAGCCGAACGATGCCGCCTCGTCAGGCGCCAGCAGGCTGAGCGGAAAGCCGCCGCGCAGCCACAGCTGCTGCAGAGCGGGCATGTTGTCGGGCTGCTCCAGTGCCAGCACGGGCGGCAGCTCCAGGTAGCTGATGCGGCCGGCCAGGCTCTCGCTCTTCTGGCGCAGCAACTCGCCGGATGCCGAGCCCAGCATCAGGAAGCGACCGGGCCGGCGCTGCGCGTCGATCTCCGGCCGCAGCACGCTGAACAGCTCGGGCATCAGCTGTACTTCGTCGAGCACGACGAGATGGTCGCGATGCCGCGCGAAGAAGAGCTCGGGCTCGGCCAACTGGGCGCGGTCGGAGGCGCGCTCCAGGTCCAGCATCACGGCGCCGGGCCGGCTGGCCGCCACGGCGTGCGCCAGCGTGCTTTTGCCTACCTGGCGTGGGCCGAGCAGCAGCACAGCCGGCGCGCGGGTCATGCGCTCAGCCAGGCGAGCTTCGGTACGGCGATCAATCATCCTTGCATTTTGAGCGGCGACCGCTCAATTAGCAAGGAAGATGTCCTGGTCACATGCTGCGCCGGTACTGCCCGCCCACCTCGAACAGCGCGCCGGTGATCTGCCCCAGCGAGCACACGCGCACGGCGTCCATCAGCACGTCGAACACGTTGCGGTTCTCGATGACCGCCTGCTGCAATCTTGCCAGCATCGCCGGGGCTTCGGCCGCATGGCGGGCCTGGAAGTCGGCCAGCCGTGTCAGCTGCGATTGCTTCTCGTCGTCCGTCGAGCGCGCCAGCTCGATGTGCTCCGGCACAGGCTCGCCCTTGGGGTTGCGGAACGTGTTGACGCCGATGATCGGGTACTCGCCCGTGTGCTTCAGCATCTCGTAG
>SEEY01000094.1 GCA_004211235.1 Rubrivivax sp. | reverse complement strand
CTGGCTGTGGGCGCTGCCCGTGATGAATGTGGCCAACAAGGCTGTCGACAAGGCGCGCCGCCCGGGGCCTGAACTTCTGTACATCTGGAACGGCATGCCATTCGGGTTACTACGCAACAATTATTAAACCCGTGCCGGCTGTACGCGACGTAACGCTCTCATCAACCGCAACCCCGTCACGCTCGGGCCGACCTTGCGGCCCGCGGGGTTGGCGACGCACCGTGAAAATGCCGCGGATGCGAATCGACTTCATCTCCGACATCGTCTGCCCCTGGTGCGCCATCGGGCTGTACTCGCTGGAAGCCGCTGCGGCGCGCATCGAAGGGCTGAGGCTTGACCTGCACTTCCACCCCTTCGAGCTCAACCCCGACATGGGGCCCGAGGGCCAGGACATCGAGGAGCATCTCGCCGAGAAATACGGCGCCAGCCCGGCCGCGCTGGCCGGTACCCGCGAGGCCATCCGGGAGCGCGGTGCGGCGCTGGGCTTCACCTTCAGCATGGCGGCCCGCAGCCGCATCTACAACACCCGCAACGCGCACCGCCTGCTGCACTGGGCCGACGAGGCTTTCGGCGGCGCCGTGCAGCGCAAGCTGAAGGTCGCCCTGCTGACGGCCTACTTCACCGACGGCCGCGACGTCTCCGACCCCGCCGTGCTGCTCGAACTGGCCACCGCGGCCGGCCTGCCCGAGGGCGAGGCTCGCGAGCTGCTGGCCGGTGACCGCTACGCTGTCGACGTGGAAGCGGCCGAGGCCGGGGTGCATGCCCAGGGCATCCACGCGGTGCCGGCCATCATCGTCAACCAGCGGCACCTGATCCAGGGCGGGCAGTCGGTCGAGGTGTTCGAGAAGCTGCTGCGCCAGGTCCTGGACGAGGCCTGAGACAATCGCCGTTCATCTTTTCCGGAAGCCCGCCGCTGGCGGGCTTCCTGTTTCTCCAGAGCCCATGTTCAAGAACCTGATCACCTACCGCATCGGCGAAGGCTGGACCACCGATGCCAAGCTGCTCGCCGAGCAGCTCGCCAAGGAACCCTTCCTCGCCTGCGCCCCGACCCAGCCGCTGGCCGTCGGCTGGGCACCGCCGCGCGGCATCGAGCACGCGCCTCTGGTCGAAGTGGTCGACGGCCACTGGCTCGTCAAGCTCAAGCGCGAGGCGCGCCTGCTGCCCTCTTCCGTCGTGCAGGAACGCGTCGAGGAACTGGCCGAGCACATCGAAGCCACGACCGGCCGCAAGCCCGGCAAGAAGGCGAAGAAGGAACTGAAGGAGCAGGCCGAGCATGAACTGCTGCCGCGCGCCTTCACCAAGACCTCGGCCACGCAGGTGTGGATCGCGCCCGAGCAGCGCCTGCTGTTCGTCGACGCCGGCTCCACGAGCCGCGCCGATGAAGTCATCACGCTGCTGATCCAGGCCAGCCCCGGCCTATCCCTGCAACTCGTGCAGACGGCCGAGAGCCCCGCCGCCTGCATGGCCGCCTGGCTGCTGGACGGCGTCACGCCCGAGGGCTTCAACATCGAGCGCGAATGCGAGCTCAAGGGCAGCGACGAGCAGAAGCCCGTCGTTCGCTATGCGCGGCATCCGCTGGACATTGAAGAAGTCCGCGCGCACCTGACCAGCGGCAAGATGCCGACGCGCCTGGCGCTGAGCTGGAACGAGCGCGTCGCCTTCACGCTGACCGAAGGGTTCGCGATCAAGAAGATCAGCTTCCTGGACCTGGCCTTCGAAGGCCGGGCCGAGGCGAGCGGCGACGAGGCCTTCGATGCCGACATGGCCCTGGCAACCGGCGAGCTGGGCCGGCTGATTCCGGCACTGATCGAGGGCCTGGGCGGCGAGCATGACTTCGCCGCCGCGGGTGCGCCCGCTTCGGTACCGGCGCCGGCCGCGCTGCCCGCCAACGTGCCCGAGGAAGCCCTCAGCGAGTCACCGCCCTGGTGACAGCCAGGCGGCGCTATGCGCTGCGCACCAGGGGCTTGTTCAGCGTCGTCGCCGATCAATATTCCCAGAAGATCCGCTGCAGCTCGGCGGTGGTCTGCGGCTTGGTCAGGGCCACGGCGGCCAGGATCTTGGCCTTCTGCGGATTCAGGTCGTGGGCCACCACCCAGTCGTACTTGTCGTCGGGCTGTTCGGCGTTGCGCAGCACGATGCCGTCAGCCACGCGGCTGGAGCGGATGACCAGCACGCCCTTGTCGCGGATGGACTTGAGCTTGTCCACGGCGTAGCTGGGCACCGAGCCGTTGCCGGTGCCGGCGTTGATGATGGCCTTGACGCCCGGGCTGGCCGCCGCGTCGTACAGCGCCATGTTCATGCTGCCGGAGCCGTAGACGATGGACACCTCCGGCAGCGCATCGATGGTGTCGATGTCGAACTCCGAATTCGCGGTATGGCGCTTGGCCAGGCTGCGGAACCAGAAGGTCTTGCCTTCGACCACCATGCCCAGCGAACCCCATTGACTGCCAAAGGCGCTGGTCTTGATGTTCACGCGCTTGGCTGTGTCACGGCCGGACAGAATGTCGTCGGCCATGGTGATCAGCACGCCCTTGCCCCTGGCGCTCGGCGACGCCGCCACCACCACCGCGTTGTACAGGTTCAGCATGCCGTCGGCCGACATCGCGCTGCCCGGCCGCATCGAGCCGACCACGACGATGGGCTTGTCGCTCCTGACCACCAGGTTCAGGAAGAAGGCCGTCTCTTCCAGCGTGTCGGTGCCATGGGTGACGACCACGCCGCTCACTTCCGGGTCCTTCAGCAGTGCGGAAACGCGCTTGCCCAGGGTCACCAGCTTGTCGTTGGTGAAGCTCTCGGAAGCGATCTGGAAGGCCTGCTCGCCGCGCACGTTGGCCACGCTGGCCAGCTCGGGCACACCGGCGATCAGCTTGTCCACCGGCACCTTGGCAGCCTGGTAGGTGGCGCTGTTCAGCGCTGAGGCGCCAGCACCGGCGATGGTGCCGCCGGTGGCGACGATCACCACGGTGGGTTTGGCGGTCTGGGCCAGGGCCGGCAGGCCGGCGAAGGCGCTGGCTGCCAGCAGCGAGACGCAGGCGGCGCGCAGGCCGAAGGTCATGGATTGCATGCGGTTCTCCTCTGAGGGTAAAGACACCCGGGCGAGTAGATGCGAGAAACGGGCCAGCATGAATACCGATCCAGCATCCACGCCCTCAGGAGGCGCATGACTCTGGTGCACTGCCCGGTCGGGCCCCGTGCAAAGGCGCTTGAACGTGGCGCCACTGCCCACCCGGCAGCAGGCCGCCACGCGCACATCGTCGTCTCTTCAGAATCCCATCTTCAACGTCACGCGCACCGTGCGCGGCTCGGCGGGGTGGACATGCCTGTCCGCCACCGGCGCCGCCTCGCCGGGCAGCTGCGATTCGTAGAAGTACTCGATGTCGTTGACCTTGCGATTGCCGAGGTTGAAGACGTCGAACGTGAGTTCGCTGTCCTTGCCGAACATCGCCGGCAGCTTGCGGCTGACGCGCAGATTGGTCGTCAGCGATGCGCGGGAGCGCACGCTGTTGTCCTCGATCAACGAACCCGAGCCGAGGTAGCGCCAGTTCAGGCTCGCCGACCAGGGGCCGAGGTCGCGCAGCGTGACGGCGATGGAGGCCACCTTGTCGACCGCGTTGGGGATGCGGTTGCCGGCCGGGTCGACGTCGGCAAAGCGGGCCTGTGTCCACGCCAGGTCGGCGTCGATCAGCAGCCAGGGCAGCGGCACGTAGCGGTTGTTCCACTCGATGCCGTGCCGCTTGCTCGGCCGGTTGGCTTCCGTCGCGCCGGCGTCGCCGACGTAGACCAGCTCGGAGTCGAAGTCCAGCTTCCACAGTGCGAGCGACGACTGCAGGCCCGGCAGCCATTCCGTGCGGGCGCCGAGCTCAAGGCCGCGCGCGGCGACGAGGCCGGGCACCTTGTCGACGGCGTCGCCGGTCCTGGGGTCGACCTGGGCCGTCGTGCCGCGGGCGTCGTTGCTGTGGAAGCCCCGGCCGGCGTTGAAGAAGAACTCGGTCTTCGCCCACGGCCCGGCGATCAGCGACAGCTTGGGCGAAAACAGGTGCGCCGACGCGCTGCCGGAGTTGGCGGCATTCGACGGGCTGTCGACCTTGAAGCGCGCCTGGTCTGCCCGCAGCCCAAGGACGCTGCGCAGCCACGGCGCCAGCTCCACCGACGTCTGGCCATACACGCCGAACTGGGTTTCGCGCACATCGTCGTCGCGCGTCGTGGCGGTGATGCGTCGCTCGATGGTGTCGTAGAGGCCGACGCGGATGCGGTCCTGGCGCAGCTGCACGCCCACTTCGCTCCTTGCCGGGAGGTCGCCCAGGCGATGCTCGATGGCATGGCTGGCACTGGCGCCGTAGACGCTGCGCCGGTCCTGCTGCAGGAACTGGTCGCCGTCACCCGGGCGCTCCAGCGCATAGGTGAAGTTGGAGAACAGCTTGAGGCGATAGGCCATGGCGTAGGCCGCCACGTTCGTCGTCTCGCGGCCCGTGCTGCGGTGCCACTCGCCGGAGACGCTGCTGCGCCGCGTCTCGCCGCCGTCGCTGGTGTCGATGGCGTCGAAGCGGCCGAAAGGCTGGCCCTGGTAGCTGCCAGCCTCGATCAGGCGCTCGGGCACCTGGTCGGTCGAGTTCCACTTCGCGTCATAGCCCATCAGGCTGGCGCTCCAGCCCTCGGCACGGGTGCCGGCAGACAAGGTCAGCACGCCGTTGCTCTTGCGCAGCCGTTCCGGCAGCTTCCACGGCCCGTCGTTGCGCTGCACCTCGACGGCGCCGAGCAGACTCAGCCCGCCGCCGAGCTTGGTGGAGCCCGCGCCGACGAAGCGCTGGAACTGGCGCTGGCCCAGCGTCAGCGCGGCGAAGTTCTCGTCCAGCGTGTTGCGGTAGGCAATGTCGGCCGAACCGGCAGCGGAGAAGTCACCCGTCTTGGCGAAGTACGGCCCCTTGCGGTACTCGATGCGGTCGACCAGCTCGGGGATCAGGAAGTTCAGGTCCGAATAGCCCTGGCCGTGGCCGTGCGTCGGCATGTTGACGGGCAGGCCATTGACGGTGGTGGCGAAGTCGGTGCCGTGGTCGAGGTTGAAGCCGCGCAGGAAGTACTGGTTGGCCTTGCCGTCGCCGGAGTGCTGCGTGACGATGACGCCGGGCACGAACTCCAGCACCTCGCCCGGGCGCAGCGCGGGGCGGCTCTTGAGCAGGTCGGCGCGAATGGTGCCCTGGGAAGCAGCATCGGCGCTGCCGATGGCGTTGTCGTAGTGGCGGCCGGATATCTCGACCTTCTCCAGCACGGCGGTGGCGACGATGAAGGGGGCTTCGCTCTGGGCCTGGGCGGCGGTGGCGAGCAGGCAGGCGGCGGCGGCGAGCAGCGTCGGCTGCAATCGTCGGTTCTTGGGCATGGGAAGTCTCGGCAAGCGGCGGCCTGCAGGCGTGCGCAGGCGCCGGCCGTCGTTGGCACGACGGACAGGAATCGGTGGGTGTCGGAACGGCGCCGGAAGCGCCCGAGCGGTTCAGCCGCGCGGCGGCGTCAGCGGTGGCGCGACGACACGGTCACGCCAGTCCAGGCTCGCCACGGCGACATGGGCGTCGCCCTCGGCGGGCGGCATCTGCAATGCCGCCGGCAGCCAGGCCAGGAAGGCCGTGGCCCCGCCCGGTGAGTCATCGGCCGGCTCGCCGACCTGCAGCACGTCCGCGGTGCCCGGCGAATGCTTGTGGAAGACGCCGCCATGCTCATGCAACTCGCTCGACGAGCCCTTGCTGACCGTCCAGGTGAGCGCATCCCTGGTCAGCCGCGGATCCTGCGCTGCGCCGGCGACGAGCTGCGTCACGCTCTGCAGCGGCAGCACGACCAGCAGCATCACGAGGATGCCGGCGCGCGTTCGTTGCAACAGCGATGACAGGAGGGAGGGCACGGGGCGTGACGGGCAGGAGCCAAACGGTGCATCTTCGTCCGCTCGAATGGCGGGCGTATGACATGCCTACGCGGCCCGCCGCGCCGCGGATGCGCGACGACCGCAACCCTCAGGCGGGCCAGCTCGTGAACGGCCTCACCGCCAGGTTGGCGTTGACGTAGCGGCCATCGCCGGTCACCTCCGCGCCCAGCCAGGTCGGCCGGGCAAATGCCTGACCCTCCGACTGCAGCTCGATCTCGGCGACGACGAGGCCGGCATTGGCGCCGAGGAACTCGTCGACCTCCCAGGTCATGCCCTCGACCAGGCAGAGGTGGCGGATCTTCTCGACGACCGGGCCGTCGCTCATCGCCAGCAGCGCCTGGGCATCGGCCAGCGGCACCGCGTACTCGAACTCGGCACGTGTGGCGCCCTGCGTGGCGCCCTTGATGGTCAGGAAGGCCGCATCGCCGGCGATGCGCACGCGCACCGTGCGGGCCGGGTCGCGGCTCAGGTACCCCTGGCTGAAGCGCGTCTGGCGCCCGGCAGGCTGGCGCCAGCCGTTCCCCGTGACGAGGAACTTGCGTTCGATCTCAATGCCCATCGTCGGTCGCCCCTGCTGCCTGCGCTGCGGCCTCGCGCAGCTTGTCCTTCTTGCTCTTGCGCGTTGCGCTCTTGATGCCACCGGCGGCCTGCGCCTCGGTCGCCACCGCCGTGGGCTCGAAGCCCGGCAGACGCTCTCGCGGCACCCGCTGGCCCTGGCGCTTCTCGATGAGGCGGAAGTGGCTCTCGGCGTTCTCGGCGCTGTCCGCGCAGATGAAGCTGACCGCCACGCCCTCGGCACCCGCCCGGCCGGTGCGGCCGATGCGGTGGGTGTAGTCGGCCGCCGAACGCGGCAGTTCGTAATTGACGACGGCATCCAGTGCCTCGACGTGCAGGCCGCGCGCGGCCACGTCGGTGGCCACCAGCACCTTGACGCTGCCAGCCTTCAGCGCGGCCAACACGTCCTGCCGCGCCCCCTGGCTCAGCTCGCCGTGCAGCACCCCGGCCTTGAAGCCATGGGCGAACAGCTTGTCCGAGACGAGGTCGGCCGTGTAGCGGCTGGCGACGAAGACGAGTGCCCGCTCCCAGCCCTCGGCCTTCAGCAGTTCGCGCAGCGCCGGCAGGCGCTGGGCGCGGTCGAGCTGGATGGCGCGCTGGGTGATGCGCGGGGCGGCCTCCTCGATGGTGATGCGCACCGGGTCGCGCAGCAGCTGCTCCGCCAGTGCCTGCACAGGCGCTGCAAAAGTGGCGGAGAACAGCAGCGATTGGCGCTGCGCCGGCAGCCGGGCCAGCACCCGCTGCAGCTCGTCTGCGAAGCCCTGGCCGAGCAGCCGGTCGGCTTCGTCCAGCACCAGGCATTGCACGCCGGCCAGCGTCAAGCCGTTGTGGTCCAGCAAGTCGAGCAGGCGGCCGGGCGTGGCGACCATCACGTCGCAGCCGCCGCGCAGCGCCATCAGCTGCGGATTGATGGACACGCCGCCGAAGGCCAGTGCGATCCTGGGGCGATACAGCAGCAAAGCCGAAATCTGGCGCAGCAACTCGGCGGTCTGCATGGCGAGCTCGCGCGTAGGCGCCAGCACGAGCGCGCGCGGGCCCGGGCCGGGCGGCGAGTTGACGAGACGCTGCAGCAAGGGCAACGCGAAAGCCGCGGTCTTGCCCGAGCCCGTCTGGGCGATGGCGAGCACGTCGCGGCCGGCGAGCACTGCCGGCAGCGCCGCGCTCTGGACAGCTGTGGGGGCGTGATAGCCCTGCTCGCGCACGGCGCGCACCAGGGGGGGCGCGAGGCCCAGGGAAGCGAAGGACATGCGCGATTGTCGCGGCCACGGCGGCCACGTCGTGCAACCGCCTTCGCTCAGGGCGCCGTGGTGAACAACCAGCTGCGGTGGACGGCCGTCGTGCCCACGATGGCGTCCAGTTCCACGCGGTACTGGGTGCCGGCCGCCAAGGGGGCCTCCGGCACCAGCGCCGCCTCGTTCTGGCTCAGGAAGGCATGGCGGTCGTTGGCGCTCGTCACCAGCGTGGCCGCCACCGGATTGCCACTGCCCGCGTACGTCATGGCGAAGCGGCTCACCTGCACGGGTGCAAGGGCATGCAGCGTGACCGGGTAGCCTTCGGTCAGCGCGGCGTCAAGCGGCTTCATGTTGGAGGCCAGCATGCGCACCGGCAGGCCCGTGCTGCCGTCGCGCGGCCACACGGCGAAGCTGTCGCTTGATGCGCTGGCGTCCGCGGCGCCCGCGACGTCCAGCACCAGCGCGCGCCGCTGCGGCTGCACCGACATGCCCACCCCGCCCTGCTGCGCCATCGGGTTGAGCAGCAGCATGCGCCCGTAGAGGTTGTTCAACGCGTCCTCGACGATCTTCGCCGGCCCGAACGCCGCGCTCGAGGGCGCGTCATAGGCCAGCACACTCTCGCCGTGCGGGCGCATGCCCGGTCGCTGCACGGGCGCCACGCCGGCAGCGGCCAGGCGCTCTTCCACGGTCGCGCCGGTGAAGCAGGGCAGGCCTGCCGTTTCACTGGAGCCGCTGTTGCCGTTGAAGGCCACGTACCGGGCGTGGTCCTGCGCTGTCGCTCCGAGCGCTGGCAGATAGACGAGCTGCGGCACGCCGGCATCCGCGCGAACGGCATTGACGAGCTCGAAGTTCGCTGCGGCGACCACCGGCGTATCACCCGAGGTACAGGTGATGCTGCTGCCGGGCCCCGTGTCCGTCGGCGGTGCCGAAGGTGCTGAGGCCGGGGGCGTCGGGTCGACGGGCGTGGTAGGCGGCGGAACGGTGACGACCGGCGGCGTGGACGGCGTGGCGCTGCCCTGAGCGCCTCCGCCTCCGCCTCCACCACCACAAGCTGCCAGTGCCAGCACGGCAAGCAGGATGCAGCCCTGCGCAGGCAGGCGTCGGATGGGGGTCATGGAGGCTCCTCAGTCGGCCGGTAGCTCTCCGGTCCGTATCACCGGTCGATTTGCCGGCATGGACATTGGATTTGCCCGGCCAGCGCGCCACCGTCGGCGAGCCCGGCAAAGCCGGGTAGGAAAGTGCCGCGCGCTCTGTCGGAGGCGGCCGACAGCTAACGCATTAGAAGAGCGGCTGCTGGTCGCCCGCCAGCTGCCCTGCCGCGCGGGCTTCGATGAGCAGCAGGCGACGTTTGGTGTCGATGCCTCCCGGCGCCGAGAACCCCGTGGGCGCTCCGCCTGCACCGAGCACGCGATGGCAGGGCACGATCGGCGCGAAGCGGTTGTGCCCTTCGGCGCGGCCCACGGCGCGCGCGGCACCGGCATCGCCCAGTGCCGCGGCGATCTCGCCGTAGGTGCGGGTGTGGCCGACGGGGATCTGGCGCGTCAGCCGCAGCGCCATGCGGTCGAACTCCGGGACGTCGCGATCATCGAGCTTGATGGTCAGCATCTCCCGGTGATCGGCCAGTTCGCCGCCGAGCAGGCGCTGGACGAGGACGATGGCCTCGCGCACCGGCGCGGGCGGTTCGGCCTCGACGGCGCCAGAGAAGCGGCGCTGCATGAGCTCACGCAGCGCGCCGACGTTGGCCGCGGGCAGCTGCGCGCCGATCAGCCCCTCGCCGGCATCGCCGCGCCAGGCGACGGCGCAATGGCCCAGCGCCGTGGGGAAGACGGCGAACTCACTGCCCTGCACCGCCGTGCCCCAGCCGTGCAGCGGTGGCGCGCACGGCGACCTCGCGGGGCGGCAGCGCCTTCAGGCGATGGTCGCTCCAGACCTGGCGCCAGCGGCGTGCGCCGGGCGTGCCGTTCCAAAGACCCAGGGCATGGCGCATGGCATGGGCCCAGGAGCGGCCGGTGGCGTGCACGCGGTCGAGATAGGCCAGCCACGCTTCTTCCACCTGCTCGCGTGACGCGGCCGGGTCCGCAGCACCGAAGAAGCGCGAGTCCCACTGCGCCATGCTCCAGGGCTCGTGATAGGCCTCGCGGCCGACCATGACGCCGTCCACCCGCTCGAGCTGGCCGGCGATCTCGTCCGGCGATTTGAGGCCGCCATTGACGGCGATGGTGAGCTGCGGGAAGTCGCGCTTGAGCTGTGCGACGAGTTCGTAGCGCAGCGGCGGAATCTCGCGGTTTTCCTTGGGCGACAGCCCCTGCAGCCAGGCATTGCGGGCGTGCACGATGAAGACCTCGCAGCCGGCCGCGGCGACCGTGCCGACGAAGTCGCGCACGAAGTCATAGCTCTCGAT
>SEEY01000733.1 GCA_004211235.1 Rubrivivax sp. | reverse complement strand
GACGAAAGCGGGCGCGGCGGCGGCCAGCAACGCCCGGTAGCGGCCATAGTCGGCCTGCGGCACCAGCAGCCGGGTGATGGCGCTGCAGGTCTGGCCGCTATTGAGCAGGCAAGATGCAAGAGCATGCCTGACCACCCGCTCGGCATCGGCGCCGGGCATGGCCACGGACGCCGACTTGCCGCCCAGTTCCAGCGCAACCCGCTTCAACTGCGCGCCTGCCAGCGCGGCGATGCGCCTGCCGACCTCGGTCGAGCCGGTGAAGGACACCATGTCGACGCCGCGATGCTCGACCAGCGCCTGGCCGCTGTCGGCTGCGCCGAAGACGATGTTCACCACGCCCGGCGGCAACTGCGCCTGCGCCACGGCTTCGCCCAATGCCTGTGCGGCGGCCGGCGCCAGCTCGGAAGGCTTGAGCACGACGGTGCAGCCCGCCATCAGCGCCGCAGCGAGCTTGGCCGTGATCTGGTGCAGCGGGTAGTTCCAGGGCGTGATGGCCGCCACCACGCCGGCCGCCTCCTGCGTCACCAGCGAGTGCCCTACTTCCTCCTCGAAGCGCATGCCCTCGCCGATGCCTGCAGTCTGGCGCCAGGCAGCGACCGGCGCATCGACCTGGATGCGGCGCGACAGCTTCAGCGGCATGCCGACTTCGCGCGAGATCGCCTGCGCCAGCGCCTCGCTGCGCGCCTCGAGCGCGTCGGCGATGGCGCGCAGGAAGCCGGCGCGGTGGGCCGGCGTGCTGGCCGACCAGGCCGGGAACGCGGCCCGCGCCGCTATGACTGCGCGGTCGACCTCGGCCGCCTCGGCATGCGCGACCAGCCCGATGGCCGCGGCCGTGGCGGCGTCGTCGACGATGCTGCGCGCGCTGCCTGCGGCGTTCTGCCAGGCGCCGTCGATAAAATGAAAAAGGTAGTCCTGCATCTCAGCTTCCCCTGTTGTTATTGCGCGCCGCCAGGAAGTGCGCCATCGCTGCTTGCGGTTCGCCTGCCGCATAACATTCGAGCTGGGCGCGGATGCCGGCCACGCAAGCCTCGTCGAACCCGGCCTGGCTCATGGCGCGAAAGCGCTGCTTGGACAGGCGCACCGCGGTAGCCGGCAAGCCGGCCAGCTTGCGGGCGCGCGCCATGGCCGCTGCCGCCAGCCCGGCCGGCGGCGCCAGCTCGGTGACCAGGCCCATGTCGTAAGCACGCTGGCCGTCGATCAGCTCGCCCGACAGCGACATCTGCGCGTTGTGGGTCATGCCGACATGCAGGGTCATCAGGTAGGAGCCGACGATGCTGGCCAGGCCGGCCTTGACTTCCGGCTGGCCCAGGCGGGTGTCCGGCGTGGCTATGCGCCAGTCGGCGCAGAGCGCAATCTGGAAGCCCGCCCCGGCGGCCACGCCGTTGAGCGCGGCCACGCAGGGCTTGTCGAGCTCGCGCACGGCCTGGTACATTGCGCGCTGCGCATTGAGCCACGGAACGATGAGGCGCCAGTCGACATCGGCGGCCTCGTCCAGGTCCTGGCCCGCGCAGAATGCGCGCTCGCCGGCGCCGGCAAGCAGCACCGCGCGCACCGCGTCGTTCCGGTTGGCCTCGTCAAGCGCCTCGATCAGCTGCGTGCGCAGCGCATGGCTGACCGCGTTCATGCGCTCGGGCCGGTTCAGCGTGATGACGGCAATGCCGTCCTGCAGTTCTGTCTTCACTTCATTCATGGCTGTTTCTCCTCTTCCAGTTCAACCACCGCGTCCAGCGCCAGCACGCCACGCCCGCGCGGCAGGGCCATGACCGGGTTCATGTCCACCGATTGCAGCCGCGAGCGGTGGCGCCAAGCGAAGTCGCCCAGCGCAACCGCGGCCTGCGCCAGCGCCGCCAGGTCCAGCGCCGGCTGGTCGCGGTAGCCGTCGAACAGCGGCGCAATGCGCAGGCTGCGCAACGCGCGCAGCGCCTCTTCCTCGGCGAACGGCGCCAGCAGCGAGACCGTATCGCGCCGCACTTCCACCAGCGTGCCGCCTTCGCCCATCATCACGACCGGGCCGAACACCGGGTCGACCGCTACGCCCAGCATGAACTCGTGGATGCCGCGCACCATGGGCGCGACCAGCACCCTGGCCGGGTCGCAGCCCATCGCCGACAGCGTCGCCAGGCAGGATTGCGCAGCAGCGGCGGCGGCGTCAGCGCTCTGCAAATTCAGGCGGACCAAGCCATGTTCGCTCTTGTGCGGAACCGACGCCGCG
>SEEY01000732.1 GCA_004211235.1 Rubrivivax sp. | reverse complement strand
GCCATGAAGATCCTTGTCCGTTGGTTGCTGCTGGCCGGTGCGCTGCTGTTGGTGGCCCACCTCTATCCGGGCGTCGTCGTGACGAGCTTCACCGCCGCACTGGTGGCGGCCCTGGTGCTCGGGCTGCTGAACACCTTGCTCCGGCCCATCCTCGTGCTGCTGACGCTGCCGGTGACGGTGCTGACGCTGGGCCTCTTCCTGTTCATCATCAACGCGCTGCTGTTCTGGGCCGCGGCTTCGCTGCTCGACGGCCTGGCGGTGACGGGCTTCGGCGCGGCGCTGGTCGGCTCGCTGATCTACAGCCTGTGCGGCATGGCCATCGACGTTCTCATCGAGCGCCTGTTCCCGGCGGACTGAGCGCCAGCTCCACGCCGGCGGCGGCGAGCGCGGCCAACGCTTCGGGCGCGTCCCCGGCGCGGGCGCGCAGCGCCATCGAATGCAGCACCGCCGAAGCCAGCTCCGCGCGCATCGCGGCGTCCGTGCTGGCCGGCAGTTCCCCCTCATCCACCGCTTGGCGCAGCCGCGCTTCAAAAGCCGCGGTGAAGCCTCGCAGCGCGTCACCCAGCGCGCGCCGGATGGCCTCGTCGCGCGGCGCCTCGGTGGCGGCGGTGCCGATCAGCAGGCAGCCCCGCGCGGCGGCGTCGGTGGGGCAGTAGAGCTGCAAGGCCAGCGCGTAGACGCGCAGAAGGCCGTCCCGCGCGGTGCGGCCCTGAAGCGCCTCGGCGATGGCGGCGTTGGACTGCTCGGTGTAGAGCTGCAGCGCCTGCAGATACAGCGCGTGCTTGTCGCCGAAAGCGCCGTACAGGCTGGGCCGGTTCAGCCCGGTCGCGGCGCTCAGGTCGTCCAGGGACGTGGCCGCGTACCCCCGCTGCCAGAAGGCCAGCGTCGCTTGCGCCAGTGTGGCGCCGGTGTCGAAGCTGCGCGGCCGGCCGCGCGGCCGCGGCGACGGTGTCGTCTCGTCGTCTTCAGATTTTTGTACCACGTTGAATAAAATTCATTGAGGCCATAGATTTCTGTTCAATATAGTACAAAAACACTGTCGGAGACCGAGATGGAACTGTTCTTCTCCCCCATGGCCTGCTCGCTGGCCAGCCGCATCGTCCTTTACGAAGTCGGCGCCGACGCCCAGCCGGAGCTCAGGTTCACGCAGGTCGACAAGTCCAAGCGCACCGGCGACGGCCGCGACTACTGGCGCATCCACCCCATGGGCCAGGTGCCGGCCCTGATGACGCCGCAGGGCTGGCTGCTCACCGAGAACGCCGCCGTGCTGCAGTACCTGGCGGAAGCCTTTCCCGACGCCGGCCTTCTGCCGGCCGATGCCGATGCGCGCGCGCGTGTCCGGCAATGGCTGGGCTTCATCGCCACCGAGCTGCACAAGGCCGTCTTCGTGCCACTGCTCGACCCCAAAGCCGGCGCCGAGGTGAAGGCCTATGCGCTGGACAAGGCCGCGCTGCGCCTAGCCATGCTGGACGCTCACCTGCAGCGCCACGAGCACCTGGAGGGCAGCTACGGCATCGCCGACATCTACCTCGCCGTGGTGTTGAACTGGGCCCCCTTTGCCGGTGTGGACCTAACGCCCTGGTCGGCCGTCAAGGCTTTCCACCGGCGCATCAGCCAGCGGGACGCGGTGGCGCGCGCGATGCGCGAGGAGTTCGCCCTGTTCGAAGAGGAACGCCGCGCCGCCGCCTGACCCCCCGAAACGCGCGGGGCGCTGTCGCGCGGTCCGGCGCATCGACGTCTATCTCGTGGAGGCGCTTCATGCCTCGACTGGAGTTTTCGATGCGTTTCCTCATCAGCCTGTTCTGCCTCGCCTTCAGCGCCGTGACGATGGCGGGCACGTCCAGCCACAGCGGCAAGTTCGTCGACGACGACGACCGCTACACGTTCGACTTTTCGCTGGCGGCGGCCGGGCCGCTGCTGGTGGAGACGCAGTCATTTGCCGCCGGCGGTTTCGCGCCGGTGCTGTCGCTGTTCGACGCCAGCGGCCAGCTGCTGCAGCTCGACGCCGGCAGCAGCCACACCTGCATCGGCGGCGGCAGCTTCTGCTGGGACGCCCACTTCGCACTGGATTTGACCGCGGGCGCCTACCGCCTCGTGCTGACCCAGGACGGCAACCTGCCGCTGGGCCCGACGCTGGCCGACGGCTTCGCGATGACCGGGCGCCCTGACTACACCGGCCTGGACTTCCTCGGCCAGCCTGACCTGCGCTTCATCAA
>SEEY01000093.1 GCA_004211235.1 Rubrivivax sp. | reverse complement strand
CAGTTCAAGCTGGGCGATGACGGCGGCTGTTTCGAGGCCGCCTTCAAGGCGCTGAAGCGGTTTGGCGGCGTGCTGGAGCACCCGGCGCACAGCAAGGCTTTCGACGCGTTCAAGATCATGAAGCCCAAGCAGGGCGCCGGCTGGCAGTTCGACCGCGAGCACGGCGTCTGGGTCTGCTACGTCGAGCAAGGGCACTACGGCCACACCAGCCGCAAGGCGACGTGGCTGATCGCCTGCGGCATGCAGCGCTCCGAACTGCCCGAGCTGAATTGGGCCAAGGGCGAGCAGCGCCTGCCCGAGTGGATGGTCGAGCGCTACGGCTACGCCAAGGCCCGCCGCATCGGCGTCGTGGCCATGGTGGGCGGCAAGGACAAGACGCGCATCCGCAACGCGACCCCGCTGCCATTCCGCGACGTGCTGGTGGGCATCGCCCGCAGCGCGGGCGTCGTCCTCTGGGCTGCAGCCTGATTCCCATCCCCTCACAGGACCCACCGATATGAATGACGACCTTGGCGACCGCATGAAGCTGTACGAGTCGGCAGAAGCCGGCCGGCGCCTCATGCCCCTGCTGCCCATCCTGGCTCGCATCGACGGCCGGGCCTTCCACTCGTTCACCCGTGGCATGGACCGCCCGTTTGACCCGACGTTCTCGGCCTGCATGCTGGACACGACCGCCGAGCTGGTGCGCCACACCGGCGCCTGCATGGGCTACACGCAGAGCGACGAAATCACGCTGGCCTGGCACAGCGAGACGATGCAAAGCCAGGTCTGGTTTGATGGCCGCGTGGCGAAGATGACCAGCCAGCTCGCGGCCCAGGCGACGCTGATCTTCTATCGGCTGGTGCTGGAACGCATGCCGCAGTACGCCGACCGCCTGCCCACCTTCGACGCCCGTGTCTGGTCTGTGCCCAACCGCACCGAGGGGGCGAACTGCTTCCTGTGGCGCGAGTGGGACGCCACCAAGAACAGCATCACGATGGCGGCCTCTGCCTACTACAGCCACCGGGAGCTGCAGGGGCGCAACGGCCGGGACAAGCACGACATGCTGCACGCCAAGGGCGTCAACTGGAACGACTACCCGGCGCTGTTCAAGCGTGGCGCCTATGTCCAGCGCCGGCAGACCACGGCGCCGTTCACGGCCGAAGAAATCGACGCGCTGCCGCCCAAGCACTTCGCGCGCACGAACCCCGCGCTTGTCGTCCAGCGGTCTGTCGTCGTCGTGTTGGACATGCCGCCCTTCGGCTCGGTCAGCAACCGCGAGGCGGTCGTGTTCGACGGCGCCCGGCCCGTTTCCCATCCTTGAAGAACGCACACCATGATCCAGACATCACTGCTCGAACCGCTGGCCAGCGGCGCCTGGGTGCAGGTCAAGGACGGCAACCGCACAGCCGCCGAGTTGTACGACCGGCACTACAGCCGCAACCCGCGCTGCGTGGGCGATCCGCGCATTGCTGGCCCAGGCGAGAAGCTGGTGATGCTGACCCCGTGCGAGCGCGGCCTGATCGTGTTCCGCCGCTTCCGCAGCAAGGACCCGACCGCCGGCTTTGACGACATCAACGTGGCGATCTTCCGCAACGAAGGCGCCGGGCTGTCGTCTGAACTGATCCGCGCAGCTGTCGAGGTGGCGCGCATCCGCTGGCCAGCGGCGAAGCGCTACTACACCTACGTCAACGCCCGCCGCGTGCGCAGCACCAACCCGGGATGCTGCTTCAAGCGGGCCGGCTGGAAGGTCTGCGGCGAGACGAAGACCCGCAAGTTGCTGATCCTGGAGATCGCTTTCCCATGACTTCCATGCTTTGCACCTGCCCCGGCGGCGACGGCTCTCTGCGCTGGCCGTGCTTGCAGCATCCGCCCGAAGGCACGGACATCACCGAGCTGCCGAGCGGCAACTTCCTGTGGCGCTGCGCCGCGTGCGTTGCCTACGACCCGGATGCAACTTGCCGCGAGTGCCGCCTGCTTCTGCCCCGCAAATCCCGTACTTGAGAACTGAGGACCACCATGATTACCAACTACGGCGACCAAGTGCGCGTCCGACGCGCCGGCAACCCTCTGGAAGTTGACGACGTGATCGTCGAGCAGCTGCTCGAAGGCGAGTGGACCAAGGTTCTTGCCTACAACAGCCTATCCAGCGACACGGCCTACACCGATGCGCGCGGTTTCGCGCAGCGGCTGCAGAAGCGGCTTCCTGCGGCAAATCCCTCATGAAGCGCCGCCCGGTTGGCTATGTGGCCACCTGCCAATGCGCCCGCGACGTAGGCGTCATCGACCTTGAGCGCACCCCGCGCGCCGAGGCCGGCAAGCTGCTCGGCAAGTGGGTCTTCGAGGGCTGCACGCTGACGCCGAAGTTCGGCGGCAACTGGGCGGTCGAGGTGTCCCGCTGCGTCTGCCAGCCTGCCCCAGCGCCCGCATGGGACGGCACGTACCGCGAGGCATGCGCTGACGGGCGTCGCTGCCTAGACGGCTGCCGCTCAAACGAGCCCTGCCGCAGCATCCATTCCGATACTTGAAAGCTGCCCATGAGCAATGACATCAAGGCCATCGTTGACGCCTTGGCCGCAGAAGCCGGGTTCGGCCCGCTGGCCCGCGCTGATCTCGCGCCGGAACTTCAGGCGCTGGTGCTGGCCGTGGCCGCGCGATGCGTCGAGTTCTGCCGCGACGAGGCGGCCAACCGCCTCGAGGGCAGCCTGACCTTCCCGCTGGAGAAGAACCCTCCCTACATCCGCGGCCAGTACAGGGCCGCCACCGCCTGCGCCGTGCGCCTCGAAGAAGAGTTCGGCATCGCGCAGCACGGAGGGCCGAATGGCTGACCCGGAACGCCTCTTGCCCCTTGCTGGGCATGACCAAACCCGACTTCTCCGACTCATCCTGGACGCCCGGTGCCGAGACGAAGGAAGCGCTGATCGCCGCGGCGATGGCGCACCTGGACGCTGCGGGCGCGGCCGGCATGCTGGTTCAGGTGCCTGGCACCAGCCCGCCGCTGTTCATCGCTCTGGGCACGATGGAAGCGCTGCAGGACGCGCTCACGGCGCGCGCCAACCTCACCGATCACTAGATCGTCAGGTCACCGCGTTCGAAGCGCTGCGCCGGCGTGGCGCCGGGCCGCTTGACCTTGACCCAGTCGCCGGTTCGCGGCTCGCCGCCGGTGTAGACGCTGCCCAGCCGCTTCAGCACGATGCCTTCGAGCTTCAGTTCGCAGGCCATTCGGTAGAGCTGGGGCGCGTGCTCGCCCGGGACGCTCTGGCACAGCAGCACACTGGGTCGTGGCTTGGCGAGCAGCCGGGACAACAGCGCCTTACGGGTCTCCAGCGGCTGGTCGCGGACGTCCTTCCCGCGGTGCACCAGCACGTCGAAGGCCACGAAGACGACCGCGTCGGCGCCGTCGTACCAGCCGCGTCGGCGGGACCTGGCGTGCAGGCGCTCGAAGTCGCTGCGGCCCAGGTCGTCCAACACGACGACTTCGCCGTCCAGCACCACGCGGGCCCGGCTAAGTCCGGCCAGGTCGCGGGCCAGTTCGGGATACCAGCCCGTGGCGTCAGCGCCCCCGCGGCTGCGCAGTGCCACCGACGGGCCCTGAACCTGGGCCAGCAGCCGATAGCCGTCGTGCTTCAGCTCACAGATGACGCCGTCATCGGCCCTCGCCTGCTTGGCCTCGGCCAGCAGCATCGGGTCCAGTTCGGCAAGCGGTGGCGCGGCCATGACGACGATTCTGCCCGGCCCTCGACGCCTGAAAGGGAGGGCTGACGTGCTCCTGCCACGAATCATTCGCCAGCGCGATGCGCCCGACTACCTCGGCATGGATCGCAACCGGTTTGACGACGAGGTGAGGCCCCAGCTCACCGAGGTGCCCATCGGCGTTCGCGGCATCGGCTTCGACCGTCAGGAGTTGGACGCTTGGGCAGACGAGTACATTGCGGCGCGTGGGCGCCCTGGTCGCACAAGGAAAGGAGGCGCTGCATGCGCACCAGGACGAAAGGAATCCGCATCACCGACAGCGGTGAGCGGGTTGTCGACAAGCAATACCTCGGGCAGCGGGTCTTCGAACGACTCGGCAAAGTCTCCCAAGACGACGCCGAAGCGTGGCTCCGCACCCGGCAGGCCGAACTCGACGCCCAGCGCGCGAACGAACTTCGAAGAGGCACTGAACGGCTGTTTGC
Source organism: Rubrivivax sp. (assembly GCA_004211235.1). Next base: position 5,972 of record SEEY01000093.1, on the reverse strand, counting down.
AGCTGGAGCACGAAAGTACCTGATCGAGTGTGAAGCGAAGGGGGTGCGCACGTTGGGCACCATCTCGTATCACGTCAAGCTGTTGCTGCCCTACGTGGGGAAGCTGCCGATGGGCGACGTCTGCAACGACTCCTTCGAGACGTTCAAGGCCGACCGCATCGACGACGACGGCGTGACACCGACCACGGTCAATCGCACCCTCGAAGTCGCCCGGACGATTTGCAACCGGGCAGCTCGCGTCTGGCGTGACGGGGGAAAGCCATGGCTGGGTGCGGCGCCTCTCATCGAGATGCTGGACGAGCAACGCCGGTTGCCCCGGCCCATCAACTGGGCCGAACAGGCGGCGCTGATGCCGAAGTTGCCGCCCCACCTGCAGCGCATGGCGCTTTTCACGCTCAACACTGGAGCACGCGACGACAACGTGTGCGGCCTGCGTTGGGATTGGGAGGTGCCGGTGCCCGAACTAAAGCGCAGCGTCTTCGTGATCCCGCCCGAACACTTCAAGAGCGACCGGCACCATGTGCTGGTGCTCAACGACGTGGCCTGGCGGATCGTCGAAGAGTGCCGTGACATGCACAAGACCTTCGTTTTCGTCTATCGACGTGAGCGCGTGAAGCACCTGGACAAGGAACCAGCCATGCACTACGCGCCCATCGAGACGATGAACAACACCGGCTACCAGAACGCGCGAGCGTCTGTCGGCCTGGACGGAGTTCGCATCCACGACCTGCGCCACACGTTCGCCCAGCGCCTGCGGGATGCCGGCATTCCGAAGGAAGACCGCGACCTGTTGATGGGGCACGCCTCGCCGGACATGTCGCAGCACTACGCTTCAGCGACCGTCGCGCGGCTGCTGGAGGCGGCCAACGCCGCGAACGAGACGCGCGACCGGACCACACTGCTGCGGGTGGTCAATGGATGAAGCTCGGGAAAGTCACGCACCGAGTCACGCACAAAGGAAAACGGGCTAGACGCTTGAACGTCTAACCCGTTGATTCTCTTCTTATTTTTGGTGCGGCTGGCAGGATTCGAACCCACGACCCCTTGGTTCGTAGCCAAGTACTCTATCCAACTGAGCTACAGCCGCTGAAGCCTCACAGTATAGCCAGATTTTTGACTCCTCGGCAAGAAGCGACCCCTTTTTTGAAAAAAGATCGCACTGCTCGTCAAGGCAGGCGTGCGGCGGCCTCGAAGCAGCGTGCGCGGCGGGCGTCGTCGCCCTCCTGCTCGGCCAGCGCCGCCAGACCCAGCCAGCTGCGACGGCGGGCAGCGCTGGGCATGGAGGCATCGTCGGCAACCGTCTCCAGCATCAGCCGAGCCTTGCCCCAGAGCTGGCGCTCGGCCAGCGCATGGCCGAGCGCGTAGGCCAGCGCGCGTTCACGGGGAAAGCGGGCCTGCGCGGCCTCGAGGCGCTGCAGCCAGTCATGCCCGCAGCCGGCCAGCACAGGCACCAGTGCCAAGGCGATGGCGGCGCGGTCGTCGGCCGCCAGATCACCCAGGTCGTCGAAGAAGGGCCGCAGCCAGCCGCGGCCATCGTCGGGCGCACCGAGCTGACCGGCGCATTGGGCGGCGCGCGCAGCGACGAGCGGGTCGCGCCGGTCGGCCGGGTCGAGCTGCAGCCAGATCGTGCGCAACTGGTCGACGTCGCGGGCGCCGTCCAGCGCCTCGAAGGCCAGCGAGCGCAGCAGGCCCTGGGCAGCGACCTTGGAGAAGGCCTGGTGCTTGGCGAGCAGCCGGGCGGTGCGCAGTGCGTCCAGCGGCTGGCGCGCCAGGCGTGAAGCCTGCAGGCGCAGCCGCAGCGCCTGCGTGCGGCGGGCGACGCCTGGCGGCAATTCGCCCAACAGGCTCAACGCGCGCGTCGCGTCGCGGTCTTCCAGCGCCCATTCGGCGGCCAGCAGCCGCGCGCCGTCTTCGTGGGCACGTGCGCTTCCGCCGCGACGGGCCAGCTCGAGCGCCTGGCCGAGCTGCTGGTCGCGATGACGGCGGTCCTGCAGGCGGTGCGCGCTGGCCGCGGCGAGCAGATGGGCCAAGGCCATGAAGCCCTGGTCGGCGGCCAGCTCGGGCGTGGCGGACTGGATGTTGAGCGCCTTCTGCGCCGCCTTCTGCGCGCGGCTGAAGCGGGCGCCGAAGAGTTCCACCAGCGCTTCGCGCAGCGCCAGCTGGGCACTGCGTTCCCGCTGGCTGAGACGCCATTCGCGCGCGCGGCGCGGCAGCGTCGTCAGTGCCTCGATGGCCTGGATGGCCGTGACGAGCGCGAAGCAGCTGCCGACCAGCAGCAGCAGGAACAGGTTGAGCGACATGTCCAGCCGCCATTCGCCACGGTAGAAGCTGACGAGGCCCAGGTTGGACCCCAGCGTCAGCGCCGCGACGGCAGCGGCGACGAACAACAGGACCAGCCAGATGACGAGGCGCATGGTCAGCGTCCCCTCAGCGGCCGGCAGCGGCGGCGGTCAGCGCGGCCAACGTGTCGTCCGGCCTCGGCACGGTGACCTGGCGGGACTGACCGGCCACCTGGCGCAGCAGCTCGGCCACGCTCGTCACCTTGCGCGAGCGCGTATCGAAGTAACGGTTGAGCATGTCCTGGCTGTCGCGCAGGTCGGACTGGGCGGTGTCGAACTGGCGGCTCAGCAAGGCCAGGCGCGCGTTCAGCAGGCGCAGCTTGAGGTTCTCGCGGAGGAAGAAACTCTGATCTGGCGAGACCAGCGCAGCCTCCGGATGGGCGATGCGGCTCACGCGCAGCAGCGTCTTCGCCTCACTCCAGGCCACGCCCGTCCAGCTGGAAAGCTGCTGGGTGGCCTGCCACCACCAAAGCGACAGCCGGCCTTCGGCAGCGGCGGCGGCCTGTTCACGCTGCATCCGCAGGACGCGTTCGCGCTCCTTGGCGGCGGCATCGGCGCGGCGCTCTTCGCGCGGGCTGACGCCATCCTCGCCTCCGGAGATCAGGGGCAACTCATCGGCCATGCGCACCACTTCGTCGAGCTTGATGGTGAGCGTCGACACATCCACGACGGAGACGGCCTTGACGCGGTCCAGGTCGCGCGCGACGGCGCGGCGCACGCCTTCCATGCGGGGCTGCTTGTAGCGCAGCAGGCGTTCGTCGGCCTGCTTCAGCGTGGCCACCAGCGGTTCGGCACTGCCGGTGATCTGGGTCTGCTGCAGGGCGACGCGAATGGCGGCCTCGATGTCGCCGACGACGTTCTCGTCCCGCGAACGCGACATGGACTGGATCAGCTCTTCCAGCTGCCCGCGCTGCAAGGCGACCTCGGCCAGGCGCGCTTCCAGCAGCGACACCTTGGCGGCCGTGTCGCGCACCAGCTCACCAGACTGCTTGGCCGCCAGCCGCGCCTCGGTGGCCTGGGCCTGGCTGGCTTCCTGCCGGCGCACCAGCTCCTGCTCCAGCGACTGCTGGCGCGACAGGCTCTGCCAGGCCAGCGCCACGCAGACGAGCACCGCGGCGCCCATCAGGGCCAGCAGCCAGGGCAGCCAGGCTGGCAGGGTCGGTGCGCGGGGGGGCGTTGGCGCCAGCGGCTCGGCGGCGGGAACAGCGGATATCAGCTCGGTCACAGTGCGGAGGATTCTGTCAGAGGGCTTTCAGGGCCTGCGTCACCGCTTCGGGGTCGGGTCGCGCCAAAACCACAGGGGCAAAACCGGCGGCCCGCGCGGCCTCGGCGATGCGGACATGGGTGGCAATGGCGCGCTGGCCCGTCAGCGCCAAGGCCGGCAGATGGCCGACGGCCTCGGCACTGCTGAACAGCCAGACGAAGTCGCCTGGCCGCTCACGTGCGCTGTCGGCAAGTGCCTGCTCGGCAGTGTCGAGGCGGGGGCCGGCCCGGTGGTACACCGTGACGGCATCGACCTGGGCGCCCGCCTGCGCCAGCTGCTCGGCCAGCCACTCGCGGCCACCGTCGCCGCGCAGCAGCAGCACGCGGGCGCCGGCCCAGTCGCGCCGGGCTGCGAGCTGTTCCCACAGGTGCTCCGAGTCCAGGCTGGCGGCGTCATGCGCCGGCTGGACGATCAGCTGCGCCGGCACGCCGCGCGCTGCCAGCGCCTGGGCGCTGCCCGGGCCGACGCAGGCGGCGAGCGTGTTGGAGGGCCAGGCGGCACCATCGCCCTCGGCAAAGAAGTGCTCGACGGCATTGGGGCTGACGAAGACGGCCAGGTCCACCGCCGCCAGCGCCGCCCAGGCAGCGCGTGCCGGGCCGGGGTCGCGGGCCGGGAGGATCTCGATCAGCGGCAGCGCCACGGCGTCCACACCGAGCGCGGCCAGCCGCGCCAGCCAGGCCGCGCACTGCGGCCGCGGGCGGGTGACGATCAGCCGTGTCATCCCAGCAGGTAGGCCGCGGAGCCGAGCTCGCGCAGGCTCGCCGCCGCCTGCTGGCCAAGCGCGCGGGCCGCGTTGACGTCATGCACGTCGCCCGCGACGCTGGCGCGCAGCAGAGGCGACGTGTGGGCCTCGGCATGGCCGAGGGCGGCGTCCAGGCGCAGCGTGCTGCCCTGCCAGCGTGCGTGGGCCGCCAGCGGCATGCTGCAGCTGCCGCCCAGGGCACGCGACACGGCGCGCTCTGCCTCGCAGGCGAGCTGCGTCGGCATGTGTGCGAGGCGGGTGAGCGCCGTGGCCAACGCCGGGTCATCCGCGCGGATCTCCAGGCCCAAGGCGCCCTGCCCTGCGCACGGCAGCAGTTCGGTGATGTCGAAGACGGCGCGCACGCGCTGGGCCAGGCCCAGGCGCTTGAGGCCCGCCGCCGCCAGCACGATGGCGTGGTAGCCGCCCTCGTCGAGCTTGCGCAGCCGCGTGTCGAGGTTGCCACGCAGCGGCTCGACGCGCAGGTCCGGCCGGAGGTTGAGGATCTGCGTGACGCGGCGCAGGCTGGAGCTGCCGATGACGGCGCCTTGCGGCAGCTCGGTCAGCGAGGCGAAGTCGTTCGAGACGAAGGCATCGCGCGGGTCCTCGCGCTCGAGCACGGCCACCAGCGAGAAGCCCTCGGGCAGCTCCATCGGCACGTCCTTGAGGGAGTGCACGGCGAGCTGCGCCCGCCCCTCGGCAAGCGCCGCTTCGAGCTCCTTCACGAACAGGCCCTTGCCACCCACCTTGGACAGCGTGCGGTCCAGGATCTGGTCACCGCGCGTCGTCATGCCGAGCAGCGCGGCACTGATGCCCAGTTCGCTGGCCAGCCGGGCCTGCACATGCTCGGCCTGCCACAGCGCGAGGCGGCTCTCGCGGGTGGCGATGGTGATGGAGGTGGGTGCGGTCATAGGGCGCCGATTATCTAGGCCGCCACAGGACCGGTCAGGGCAGCTGGCTCTTGAAAAATGCGTTCACGGTCAGCCGGCCCGGAGCGGCCTGATACCCGGCCTTGGCAGCCGCCCAGTTGATGTCACCGGAATGGAAGATGCCGCCGTCGTAGAAGATCGCCCGGTTCCACCTGGCCGGCACGCGGCCGATGACCTCGAAGTAGCGGTTGCTTTCGGTCATGTAGCCCGGTGCGATGCCGTATTTGTCACCGAAGGCGCTGGCGTCCAGCGTGCCGGCATCGCGGCGGAACCGCGCCGTGTCGGCCTCGGACATCAGCGAGCGGAAGAACACGGTGCCGCCAAGCTTTTCGTCGCTGAACAGGTAGTGGACGCAGGCCGACACCATCTCGCCGGGCTCCAGCCCCGAGTCGTCACGGTGGCAGATACGCTGGCGCCCATCGAGCGTGGCGGCATCCTGCGTGACACGCGAGAAGCGCGCGAACATGCCCAGCGGCGCGCCGGTGCGCAGCAGGCCGGCCAAACGTTCGCGGAAGAAGGATTCCAGCTCGTTGCACATGCCGTCAGGCAGGTCGAGCAGCGGGCCCGGGTAGGGATGGCCGACCGTGGCCTGGAACTGCTCTTTGGAGCCGAGCGCCTGCGCGACGAGGGCGTCCGGATCCTGCACGAAATCGTCGACCACGAAGACCCTCGCGCCACCCGCCAGTTCGACGACATCGAGC
>SEEY01000731.1 GCA_004211235.1 Rubrivivax sp. | reverse complement strand
GTGTCCGTGCAGATCACCGTGGACGGCAACCAGGCCCAGGTCTCCTTCCATGCGCTGCTGAGCATGATGGGTCAGGCGTGAGCCGTGCGGCGCAGGTGGGCGCGCGCGGCGAATTCATCGGTGGCGCGCTGCTCGACACGCCGGGCGGCCTTGGCGGCTTCGGCCTGGCGGCGCGCGATCAGCTGGCGCAGCGCGGCCACGCGCAGTTCGGCCTGGCGCACGGCTTCGCGGGCGCGCACCTGGCGCTGGTCGGCGTGGCTGGCGACATGGCCCTGCGTGCTGACCGCCTGGTCCAGTCGCTGGCCGAAGCTCTGGTAGCAGTCGACGATGCTCATCGTCGTGCCCTGGGAGAAGCTGTGCGTCCAGCGTTGCTGGTAGTCCTGTCGATAGCCGGTGAGCTCACCATGCTGGGCCCGGGCGGCGTCGGCCTGCAGGCCCGCGGCATGCAGCGCGCGTGCGGCAGCGTCGCGCTCGCCTTCGGCGCGTTCGAGCAGCAGGCTCAGGGTATCGGTCGCAGATGCACTCATGAACAACTCCAGCGCAGCGCCCGACACAACGGTCAAGCGCTCAGTCGATATCGGCAGCCTGACGGTTTAGTTCAGGCGCCTTGGACCACGGCCTGCAATTGGCTGACGCTGGCGTGAAGAAGTGCCGGGCTGTGCATGTCCTGCTGCAGCAGCCGCGTCATGTCGGCATGCAGGCGAACGGCCGTATCCAGCTCGGGGTCGGCCCCCGGGGCATAGGCGCCAAGCTGGATGAGGTCGCGGGCCTTGTTGTATTTCGCCAGAAGCTGGCGAAAGCGACGCGCGGAATCGACCTGGTTTTGCGGTGCAACACTGGTCATCACGCGGGAGATGGAGCGCTCGATGTCGATGGCCGGGTAGTGGCCGGCCTCGGCCAGATCGCGGCTGAGCACGATGTGGCCGTCCAGGATGCCCCGGGCCGCGTCGGCGATCGGGTCCTGCGGGTCGTCGCCTTCCGTCAGCACCGTGTAGAAGGCGGTGATCGAGCCCTCGCCGGGCAGGCCGTTGCCGCTGCGCTCGACGAGCTGCGGCAGCTTGGCGAAGCAGCTCGGCGGGTAGCCCTTGGTGGCCGGCGGCTCGCCGATGGCCAGCGCGATCTCGCGCTGCGCCATGGCATAGCGCGTCAGCGAGTCCATCAGCAGCAGCACGTGCCGGCCTTCATCGCGGAAGTGCTCGGCAATCGCGGTCGCGTAGTGCGCGCCCTGCATGCGCATCAGCGGCGGTGCGTCGGCCGGTGCGGCGACGACGACGCTGCGCTTGCGGCCCTCGACGCCGAGGATGTCCTCGATGAACTCCTTCACCTCACGGCCGCGCTCGCCGATCAGGCCGACAACGATGACATCGGCCTGCGTGTAGCGGGCCATCATGCCGAGCAGCACCGACTTGCCGACGCCCGTGCCCGCGAACAGCCCGAGACGCTGGCCGCGGCCGACGGTCAGCATCGCGTTGATCGCGCGAACGCCGGTGTCGAGCGGTGTGCGCACCGGGTCGCGGTCCATCGCATTGATGGGGCGCCGCACCATGGGTTCGTTATGGATGTTGGCCAGCTCGCCGCCGCGGTCCAGCGGATGGCCGTGCGGGTCGACGACGCGGCCGAGCAGGCCCTCGCCCATGGGCAGGTGCAGGCCGCGGTCTTCGCCGCGGCGCCAGGGGTGCAGCGGCTGGCCGAGCTGGGGCGCCAGCGGCGGCAGGTGGCGCGGCACGACGGTGGCACCGCTGGACAGGCCCTGCACCTCGTCGGTGGGCATCAGATAGGCGCGGTCGCCGGAGAAGCCGACGACTTCGGCGTTCACCGGCGGCGAGCCGCGGCGCGGGTTGTTGCCGCTGCTGGGCATCTGGATGCGGCAGACCGAGCCCATCGGCACCTTGATGCCGGTGGCCTCCAGCACCATGCCCGCCACGCGCACCAGCTTGCCCTGGCATTCCAGCGGCCCGGGGTTGCCGGCCAGGGTTTCGAGGTCGGCCAGGTAGCGCTGCCAGCGCTCGGCGCGGGCCGTGGGCTCAGGCGTCGTCATCCTCGCCTCCGCGGCGGTCTTCCCAGATGGACGTCTGGCCGATGGCCGAGACAGCCTGCAGCCAGCGGGCGGCGATGGTGGCGTCGACGCTGGCCACGTCTGCATCCACCTTCACCCCGCCGCGCGCTGGCTGCAGGCTGTCTCGGCCATCGGCCAGACGTCCATCTGGGAAGACCGCC
>SEEY01000730.1 GCA_004211235.1 Rubrivivax sp. | reverse complement strand
GCCGTAGACCGTCTCGGTCGGCAGGCCCAGCAACTCGCCGTCCGCCAGGCGCTGCGCGGCGGCCTGAACAGCGGCGGGATCGTTGCCGGGCAGCAGGAGCATCAGAAATCGACGGGCAGCCCGAGAACGGCCGCCGCCTGCAGGGCGACGTCATGCGCCGCCGCCGGCGTCTCGGCGGTGATGTTCAGGTGGCCCATCTTGCGGCCATGGCGCGCTTCGGCCTTGCCGTAGAGATGCAGGTGGGTGCCCGGCAGCGCCAGCACGCGGTCCCAGGCGGGCGAGGTCGGGCCGCCGGCGTCGGCGAACCACAGGTCGCCCAGCAGGTTCAGCATGACGGAGGCCGAATGCTGGCGCGGTTCGGGCAGCGGCAGGCCGGCGAGCGCCCTCACCTGCAGCTCGAACTGCGACACGCTGGCGCCATTCATCGTCCAGTGGCCGGAGTTGTGCGGGCGCGGCGCCATTTCGTTGACGACCAGGCGCCCCAAGCCGGCCGGCAGGCGGGCGCTCGCGGTGTCGTCCAGCCAGAAGAACTCGATGCACAGCACGCCGACGTAGCCCAGCGCCTCGGCGACCTGGCGGGCGGCGGCGACGGCCTGCTGCTGAACGTCGGCGGGTATCGCCCGCGCGGGCACCTCGGTCACGGCCAGGATGCCGCCGCGGTGCAGGTTCTGCTGCACGGGGTAGTTGACAAGCTGCCCATCCGCGCCGCGCGCCACCAGCACGCTCAATTCGGCCTTCAGCGGCAGCAACTGCTCCAGCACGCAGGGCACGCGCTTGAGCTCGGCCCAGGCGGCCGCCAGCTCGGCGGCGGTGGACACGCGCAGCTGGCCCTTGCCGTCGTAACCCATGCGGCTGGTCTTCAGGATGCCCGGCAGCAGCGACGGATCGACGGCCGCCAGCTCGATGTCGTTGCTGATGACCGCATGCGGCGCGCAGGGCACGCCGGCCGCCTCGAAATGCGCCTTCTCGACGGCGCGGTCCTGGCAGACCGCCACCGAGGCGCCCGACGGCGCGACAACGCGCATGCCGGCCAGTGTCTCCAGCGCCAGCGCCGGCACGTTTTCGAACTCGGTGGTGATGGCGTCGCAGTCGCGCGCCATCTGGGCCAGGCCGAAGGAGTCGAGGTAGTCGGCCTTCACGTGCTTGTCGGCCACGGCGCCGGCCGGGCTGATGGCGTTCGGGTCGAGCACGATGCAGCGATAGCCCAGCGCCTGGGCGGCGTGCACGAACATGCGGCCGAGCTGGCCGCCGCCCAGCACGCCCAGCGTCGCAGCGCCCGGAAGCAGGGCGGGCATCAGCGGAGGTCCTCCGTCATGGCCTGCGCCACGGCAGTCTGCCGGGCACGGAAGGCGGTCAGTTTGCCCAGCAGGGCCGCATCGGCCGTCGCCAGCATCGCCACGGCGAACAGCGCCGCGTTGGCCGCGCCGGCGTTGCCGATGGCAAAGGTCGCGACCGGAATGCCCTTGGGCATCTGGACGATGGAGTGCAGCGAATCGACGCCTTGCAGGTGCCGGCTGGCGACCGGCACGCCGAGTACGGGCACGGTCGTCTTGGCGGCCAGCATTCCGGGCAGGTGGGCCGCGCCCCCGGCGCCGGCGATGATGGCCTTCAGCCCACGGCCCACGGCGCCTTCCGCATAGGCGAACATCTCGTCGGGCATGCGGTGTGCCGAGACGACCCGTGCCTCGAACGCGACACCGAACTCGGTCAGAATCTCGGCCGCGAGCTTCATCGTTTCCCAGTCGCTGCTGGAGCCCATGACGATGCCGATGACGGCGTCGGGGTTCGTAGGAACTGACATGGACAAAGCGCGCTCCAAGGCTCAGAAAAGCCTTGAATTGTAGGTGGCGCCCTCAATCTCACTTCCCGCCATGATCGACATCACCCTCCAGAACTTCGAAGCCGAACTGATCCAGGCGTCCCAGACCCAGCCGGTGCTGCTGGACATCTGGGCGCCCTGGTGCGGCCCCTGCCGCACGCTCGGCCCCATCCTCGAAAAGCTGGAGACGGCCTACGACGGCCGCTTCATGCTGGCCAAGCTGAACAGCGACGAGGTGCCGGAGATCGCCACGCAGCTCAGCCAGATGTTCGGCGTGCGTTCCATTCCGTTCTGCGTGATGTTCGCGGGCGGCCAGCCGGTGGACGGCTTCGTCGGCTCCCTGCCGGAGGCGCAGATCCGCGAGTTCCTCGACAAGCACGTGCCTGCCGGCGAGGAACTG
>SEEY01000092.1 GCA_004211235.1 Rubrivivax sp. | reverse complement strand
AGGTACAGCAGCCCGTCCGGCCCCTCCCTCACATCCCGCATCCGCCCCGCATCCGCAAAGAGCTTCTCCTGCTCCACCACGCGGTCATCCGCCCCGAGCTTGACCCGCTCCAGATAGCCGAACTTCAGCGAGCCGAGGAAGAAGCTGCCCTGCCACGCCGGCCCGTACTTGGCGCTCTTGAGCTTCACCAGCCCTGACGGCGCAATCGACGGCACCCACTTCACCACCGGTTGTTCCATGCCGGCCTTGGCCGCGATGCCCTCGCCGATCTTGCCGCCGCCGTAGTTCTCGCCGTAGGTGATCACCGGCCAGCCGTAGTTCAGCTTGGGCTGGATCAGGTTCAGCTCGTCGCCGCCCTGCGGGCCGTGTTCCTGCTGCCAGAGGCGCCCCTTCTCGTCCAGCGTCAGGCCCTGGGAATTGCGGTGGCCGTAGCTCCAGATCTCGGGCAAAGCGCCCGGCGTCTTCACGAACGGGTTGTCGGCCGGCACGCTGCCGTCCTTGCCGACGCGAATGATCTTGCCGAGGTGGTTGTCCAGCGTCTGCGCGCTCTGCATGCCCTTGAAGCGCTCGCCCAGGCTCAGGAAAAGTTTGCCGTCCGGCGCCTCGACGATGCGGCAGCCGAAGTGCAGCTTGCTGTCCATCTTGGGTTGCTGGCTGAAGAGCACTTTCACGTCCGTCAACCGTTTGTTGTCGGCGCTGAGTTTGGCGCTGGCCAGCGCCGTGCTGTTGGTCTTCTTGTCTGCGCTCGGCTCGCTGAAGCAGAAGTAGAGCGTGCGGTTGCTGGCGAAGCCGCTGTCGAGCTGCACGTCCAGCAGGCCGCCCTGGCCGGCGTTGTCGACCGCCGGCAGGCCCTGGATGGGCGCGCTCGGCTTGCCACCGGCCTTGGCCGTGCGCATCGCGCCGTCGCGCTCGGTGATCAGGAACTGGCCATCCGGCAGGAAGGCCACGGCCCAGGGGGTCTTGAGGCCGTCGACGACGGTTTCTAGCTGCGGGCTCTGGGCCTGGGCGACGGTGGCGGCCAGGGCGATGACCAGGGGAAGGAGGCGCTTGTTCATCGGCGGCGGAGAGGCTGGAAAACGGGCCCGCATCATCGCAGCGCGGGCCGGCTTGCGGGCTCACGGCCATGGCAAAACCCCGGCATGCCGCTTGCCATTGCGCGGCCGATGAAGATGCAGCGCTATGCCCGCCGCGGCGGCGATTCCGGCGTCGTTGCCTTCGCCACCGGCCCGCGCGGCATCGCCGTGCAGTTCGTCGACGGGTCGGTTTATGTCTACGACCTGGAGCGGCCTGGCCGGACTCACGTCACCGAGATGAAGCGCCTGGCGCGCGCCGGCGAGGGGCTGTCGACCTATATCAGCCAGCATGTGCGCGACTGCTACGCGAAGAAGCTGCGTTAGCTAGCATCCCGCTCCACAAAGACAGGGAGACGAGTGATGGTGACGCGTTGCATGGCATGGCTGGCGGCCGTGCTCGCCTGCTGCCTGGCCTTGCCCAGCGAGGCTGACCCACCGGAGCCCTACGTCGTCGTCGGCCGCGCCGATGCGGATGCCAGCGGCGGCTGGCCGGTGGCGCTCTGGGTCATCGACGGTTTGCGCAGCCATGTCATCGTCCGCGCGCCGCGCGAGCAACTGGGCAGGCAGGCGTGGCGGCCTGCCGATGCGCAAGCGCTGATGGCCCTGGAGCGCTTCGGCGCCCCGCGGCTGAAGCGGGTCCCGGAGCCGTCTCCCTGCCCGGCCGAGCTGGGCTGGGGTGCCATCGTCTACCCACCGACGGATGCCCACTTTCCGGGCGAGCGCGATGAACTGGCGCACGCTCCCTGCGGCGCGGGCCGCTGCAACGGCAAGGCCTGGCGCCTGGACCTGCCAGCGGCCTACCCGGCCGCACTGCCTCTGGCCGCGCTCTGGCCCCTTCTTGCGGCGGCGCGGCCCGAGTGGCTGGTGCTTTATGTCGTCGTGCCCAGGCAGGGCAGCCTGACCTTGACGGGCATCTCGCAGCTGCGCGTGCCCGATGGGCTGCGCGCACAGCGCAGCTTCGATCAGTGGCGCGAGTTCCAGATGCCGGCGCAGGCCGCCGCGCACTTCCCCGCCATCCACACCGCGCTGCTGGAGCAGGCGGCGAGCGGCCAGGGCCTGGCGCAGGCCACCGTCCTGATGCGGTCGGACCTTGTGTCCGCGGTGCGGCCAGCGCGGTACATCGGCGGCTGGGCGAGCACGCAGGCCCAGCGGCGGGCGCTGGGATTGGACGGCGACAGCGTGAGGGACCACGACATGGCACGGCTGCTGCTGCGGGTCATGCCGGCAGACCGGCCGCCCGTGTTGCGGCCGGAAGGCGTGGCCTGGCAGACCGCGGAAACCTTCGACGGCCTGCGGGCGATGCAGCTCCGGCGCGAGACGCCCGCGGCCTGCCGCGCGGCGCTGTCAGCGATGAACTGCGAGGCCGCCTGCGAAAGCAAGGTGGCATCGATGCATGAGCCGCCACGCTGGGGCTTCTATACAGACAAGTCGCTCGAGATTCTCGCGCCCGATCAGCGCCTGCCCGCCTGCCTGCGCTCCTGCCAGGCGCAGAAGGGCCCATCGGACGAGGCGCTGCAGCGCCGCTTCGACACCATCGCCGAGCGGCAGCAGCAGGCATGGCGCTGGGTCGAGCAGATGACGGGTCGGTCGGCTGCCGACTGGCAGGCGCGGTGACCCGCCCGCTCAGCTGCTCCACAGCTCCGCCACCAGCGCGAGCCCCGCGCCGAACAGGTCCACGCCCAGCACGCCGGCCGTCGGCCCGTTGATCCTGGCAGTGGCAGCGTCCCGCTGCACGCGCGACTGCTCCTTGGCGATGGCCACCAGCGCATCGCCCACATCGCTCGGGCTGCCCCAGCTGCGCCGGGACGGGGTCTGCGCATAGCTCTGCAGGGCCTTCTCCACCGCCTGCGGGTCCAGCAAAGACAGCGCCGAGCGGCAGTGCGAGCAGGCGTCTTCGCGCTTCAAGTCCACCGGCGCGCCGCAGCAGCTGCAGTGGATGACGCCGACCCGTGCGGCGATGTCGGCGATCTCCGGTTTCGTCAGCTGCCGCACGAAGCCCTTCTCGATCATGAAGGACGAGAAGCTGCTGAAGCGGCCGTGCCGGCTGGCGCAGCGGTGGGTGATGTAGCGGCCGCTGCGCACGACATCGAAGCCCTGCGCCAGCCGGCCGTGGCACTCGGGGCAGTGCAGCGTGGCGGCGAGCGGTTGGTGCTGCGCCTCGCGGTGCGCGTGCATCACCTTGAACATCGCCACGATGGCCTCGGGCGCAAGCTTGAGGTTCTCCAGATGGTCGAACCACAGGCCCTGGCAGCCGAAGCAGAAGTCGACCTCGACGTCGCCGCTGTACTGGGCCGGCAGGCGATGCGCCTGCATCGGCTCGCGGCAGGAGGGGCAGGACCGGGCGGAGGGTGCGGGCATCGTGGGAAGTGCGGCTCTGGGCAGAGCGCCAATTTTGCGGCGCGGGCGAACTCCGCTACGCCGGCTTCTTTCGTTGCATCATTCGGCCATGAACCGGGACACGCTGCTGAAGTTGCTGGCCGAGCACAAGCCCGTGCTTGCGGAGCGATTCGGTGTGCGCCGGCTGGCGGTGTTCGGCAGCATGGCGCGCGGAACGGCGCGGGCCGACAGTGACGTGGACGTGTTGGTCGCGTTCGACGGCCCGGCGACGTCCAAGCGCTTTTTCGGCGTTCAGTTCTATCTCGAAGACATGCTCAACCGGCCCGTCGACCTCGTCACCGAGACGGCCTTGCGGGAACGCCTGCGGCCGTACGTCGAGCGCGACGCCATCCATGTCTGAACGCGACACCCGCCTCTACATCGAGGACATGCTCGAGTTCTGCGGCAAGGCGCTGGCGTATTCCAGCACCCTGACCGAGGCGACGCTGACCGCCGAGGCGATGCGCTACGACGCCATCCTGCGCAACCTGGAACTCATCGGAGAAGCGGCGACCCATGTGCCCGAGGCTCTTCGTGCCTGGACACCGGACATCCCTTGGCGGCAGATCGTGGCCACCCGCAACCGTGTCGCTCATGCCTACCTGGGCATCTCCGCTGACACTGTCTGGAGCATCCTGCACGACGACTTGCCGGCGCTCGACCTGGCGCTGAGCGCCTTGCTGGCGCGGATGAATGAAGAGCCTCCCGTCCCCGGGGGTTGATCAGCCTTCCATCCGCTGCTGAAAGACCAGCCCCGCATGTTCCCGCAGCGCGTGGAACTTGATGCGTGGCCAGTTCTCCTGCATGGCGCGCAGCTCGCCGGCGTACTCCAGCAGCACGGTGGGCGCGTTGACGGCGTCCCAGGCGACGCGGTGGGCGTTGTGGTCGATGAAGCGGCGCAGCTCCTTCTCGCCGCTGCCCGGCTGGCCTTCGGCGTCGTCGCAGGTGACCCAGCGGGCCACGTTGTAGCGGGCCGGCATCACGCGGGCCTTGCAGCCGTATTCATGCTCCAGCCGGTGCGCCACCACCTCGAACTGCAGCTGGCCCACGGCGCCGAGCAGCAGTATGCCGCCGGCCTCGGGGCGGAACACCTGGATGGCGCCCTCCTCGCCGAGCTGGCGCAGGCCCTCGCGGAGCTGCTTGGTGCGCAGCGGGTCGGCCACTTCGACGGCGCGGAACATCTCGGGCGCGAAGAAGGGCAGGCCGGTGTACTGCAGCGCCTCGCCCTCGGTGATGGTGTCGCCGAGCTGCAGCACGCCGTGGTTGGGGATGCCGATGATGTCGCCGGCAAAGGCCTCGTCGAGCAGCTCGCGCTTCTGGCTCATGAAGGTCACGACGCTGTTGGGCCGCAGGCTCTTGCCGGAGCGCACCACCTTCAGGTTCATGCCGCGCTCGAAGCGGCCCGAGGCGACGCGCAGGAAGGCGATGCGGTCCCGGTGCGACGGATCCATGTTGGCCTGGATCTTGAACACCACGCCGGTGAACTTGGGCTCCTCGGGCTGCACCGTGCGCTGCATGGCCACGCGCGCGTCCGGCGGCGGCGCCAGCTCGACCAGGGCGTCCAGCACCTCCTGCACGCCGAAGTTGTTGACGGCCGAGCCGAAGAACATCGGCGTCTGCTTGCCGGTCAGGAACTCCTCTCGGTCAAAGGCCGGCGCGGCCTCGCGCACCAGCTCGATCTCGCCCTGCGCCTGCTCGTACTGCATGCCGAAGCGCTCGGCGTACGCCGGGTTGTCCAGGCCCTCCAGCACCTCCTCGGCGCCGGCCGCGCGGTCCTCGCCACCGGCGAACACGCGCATGCGCTGCTGGCGCAGGTCCATCACGCCGTGGAACTGCTTGCCCATGCCGACCGGCCAGGTGAAGGGCACGACCGTCATGCCCAGCTCCTGCTCGATCTCGTCCATCAGCGCCAGCGGGTCCTTGACCTCGCGGTCCATCTTGTTGACGAAGGTCAGGATGGGCGTGTTGCGGGCGCGGCAGACCTGCAGCAGGCGGCGCGTCTGCGGCTCGACGCCGTTGGCCGCGTCGATGACCATCAGCGCCGCGTCCACGGCGGTCAGCACGCGGTACGTGTCTTCGGAGAAGTCCTGGTGGCCCGGGGTGTCCAGCAGGTTGATGACGCAGTCGCGGTACTCCATCTGCATGACGGAAGACGCCACCGAGATGCCGCGCTGCTTCTCGATCTCCATCCAGTCCGACGTGGCATGCCGCGTGGCCTTGCGCGCCTTCACCGAGCCGGCGATCTGGATCGCGCCGGAGAACAGCAGCAGCTTCTCCGTCAGCGTGGTCTTGCCGGCGTCGGGGTGGCTGATGATGGCGAAGGTGCGGCGGCGGCGGACTTCGGTGCCGATGCGGCTGGCGATGGGTTCGGACATGGGTGGGCCTGGGGCTAACCCGCCATTATCCGTGGCCCACTTGCGGCGCCACTCAGAGGGCTACTGCGCGCCCGACGAACCGCTCCAGCCGTAGATCCACAGATGGCACCAGCCGCCGTGGCCGGTGGCTTCCTCGCGGTCGACCGAGTAGGTGCCGTTCTTGCCCACCCAGGTCTGCGCGCCCATTCGCGCATCGGCGCAGGTCTTGCCCATGAACATGCGCGTGGCGCGCGTCGGCGCTGCCGGTGGCACCGGTGTGGGGGGTGGCACCGGCGACGCGACCGGCGCCAGCGCTTGCGACGTGGGCCTGGGCTTGTCCTCGATCGTCAGCGAGCCGGCGGAAACCTGGGTCTTCTGTTGTTGCTCCTGCTGCCGCGCACGCTCGGCCGCAGCCGCGGCCTGCTGGCGCACGTGCTCCTCGCGCCGGCGCTGCGTCTCGGCGCGCTCGGCCGCCTGCGCGTCGGCACGCGCCTGCTCGGACTGCCGGCGCTGCGCCGCCAGGCGCGCGGCTTCCTGATCCTGTCGCTGATTGGCCAGGTTGATCAGCTCGACCTGGCGTTGCCGCTCCGTGCGCTGCTGCGTTTCGGCCTGCTGCCGCTGGCGTTCGGCCTGTTGGGCCTGCTGCGCCTGGATGCGCTGGGTGGTGTCGTTGAGCCGGCCGATCGACTGGGCGAGCGCGCGTTCGCTGGCCGTGCGGGCGGCGTCGAACTGTGAGGCCCGACGCGCCCGATCGGCCTCCGCCGCCGCCTGCGCGCGCGCGTTCTCCCGCGCCTCGTGGGCGGCTTCCGCCTCATCGATGCGGCGCTGCACTTCGGCCTGGCGCGCCTGCTCCTGGCGCTGCAGTTCGGCCTGGCGCGCCTCCTCGGCGGCGCGGACCTTGCTGTTCTGCACGCTGCGGCGCAGCTTGGCCAGGTCCTGCTCAGACAGCTGGCGTGGCGCTTCGATGACGGCCGACGCGGCTTCAGCGGGCAGGGGCGTCTGCGCACCCGACGCGAGCGGCAGGCACAGCAGCGCCAGCAGCACGCCGCCCGCGAGAGGTCGATGGTGGGCAGTCATCGTCAGAACCCCGTGGAAGCCGTCTTGTCGCAGCTCGCCTTCAGGAACTTCATCGCAAATTCGACGCGGTCGGCCATGTCCTGGTCCTTGATCTTGTAGAGCAGATGGGACACATGCTTGCTGTGCTGGGCGGTGGCGGAGATCCACTCGACGCCACGGGTGATGGTGGCCTTGCCCCAGGCGACGTAGTACGGCCCGGCGTACCTGACGTTGGGGTCCTCGAACTTGACCGTGACGGTATCTTGGAAGGGCAGCGTGTCGTAGCCGAAGAAGGTTTCCTTCACCGCGGTGCCGTCTCGGCTGACACGCGTGTAGTCCAGGTTTTCCTTGGTGAAGGTTTCGAGGCGGGTGGTGCAGGGGTCGACGTTCGCCCGTGGGTCGATGCCCTCCGCCTTCAAGACGTCCAGCGGCTGCTGCAGCTTGTGCGTGATCGCCCGTGTGGAACCGCCGTCGTAGGGGCCGTCGGCCTGCGGCACGCCGTCCTTCAGCCAGCGGTTGACGGTCACCTTGGTTCCCTCCAACACCGCCATGCCGGACGCCTTGTCCACCGCCTGCACGAACAGCGCGCCGTCGCCAGCCAGCATGGAGAGAAACTTTTGCGCACCGGCGGCCGTCTGCTGTGGTTGGGCATGCGCTGGGAACAGGCTGGCCGCCAGGGCGACAGCCGAGGTGAGCTGAAGAATGCGACGCGGGATCAATTTGATTTTCATGGTCGCTCGGCGGTGCTTGGGGGTCAATCAGAAACCAGTCGCGGCGGTCTTGTCGCAGCTCGCCTTCAGGAACTTCATCGCGAATTCGACGCGGTCGGCCATGTCCTGGTCCTTGATCTTGTAGAAGAGGGACGCCTTGAACCGGGTGTCCTGTGTGCTCGCCGCGATATAGCTGGTGCTGCGGCCGATGACGGCCTTGCCCCACGCGACGTAGTAGGGGCCGGCGTACTTGACGTTGGGGTCTTCATATTTGTCCACGATGGTCACGCGGTACGGGAGCTCGTCGTAACCGAAGAAGGTCTCCTTCATCGCGGTGCCATTGCTGACATACGTGTTGTCGGGCTTCTCCTTCGTGAAGGTCTCCAGCCGGGTCGTGCAGGGGTCGACATTCGCGCGCATGTCGACGCCTTCGGCTTTCACCACATCCAGCATCTGCTGCAGGTTGCGCGTGGTCTCCTCGGTGGAGCCACCACCGTAAGGACCGTCGTTCTGTGGCACGCCGTTCTTCAGCCAGCGGTTGACGGAGGTCTTGCTGCCCTTCACCGACATGGCGTTCGTCGTCTTGTCCAGCGCCTCCACAAACAGCGCGCCGTCGCCGGCCAGCAGCGCCAGGAATCGCTGCGCGCCCTCAGCGGTCTGCTGCGGCTGCGCGGCGGCCGCCGGAACGAAGCACGCCGCGGCACAGGCCAGCGCCACCGGCAGGATTCGCTTGAACATGGATTCCCCTCGAGCTTGAAACTGGAACGTCGCCTGGGTGCCGTCTTCGGCTGCGGCACGTCGCGACACGACGCGCGACCTGGCGCGCATGCCGAATTCTGCTGAGCGAGCCGCGCGGCCCGGCGGTGCCGGTCAGTGCAAGTAGCGCACTAGCGCGAAATTTTTCGCGCCATGCCGGGCTGGAACGAGACGCGCCGGCCCCTAGCTTGACCTCGGCCAGGGCTGCGTCGGCCCCATGTGGCGGGCGGTGGCAGCGGCACACTCGACGCCGTTTCGTCAACGCGCAGGATCGCCCCGTGAGTTCAATTTTCTCGACGCTCTGCAACCATCTGCTCGCCACGTTGATGCTCGCCGCGGCCGCGACCGCCAGCGCGCCCGCTTTCGCCGCGGCGCCGCTGATGCAGGACCCGCCCGAGATCCAGCGGCGGGTGGCGGCGCTCGCCGAAGGCGTCTATCCGGCGAGCGCCTGCAGCTGGTGGGGGCCGGGCGATGCGCCCGCGCCCGGCCCGCTGCGCATCCACGCCGGCGCGATGACGCTGGGCAGCCTCAGCCAGGCAATGTTCGCGCCCGGCCAGGAGGTGGGCGTCGGCTGGCAGGGTGGTACGCGGCCCGACTTCAACTGGGAGGTGCGCGCGCCGGGCGACCGCATGGCGTCGATTGTGCGCACGGAAGAAGGGCCGACGACCGGCTTCATCGAGATCGGCCGGGCGCCGCCCGGCGGCCGCAACATCGAGGAAGGCTGGCAGTGCGCCGCGCTGGACCTGCGCGCCATGCCGCTGCTGTCGCCGGCCAATCCGCTGCGCGAGCTGATGGCCGAGCTCTACGACACCGGTGGCCGCGAGGTGGCCGGCGCCTGCCGCAACCTCGGCCGCAAGGTGAACGGCAAGCGCGTGGGCGGCGAGACGCGCAGCGCGCGCTACAGCCTGTCGCGCGAGGCCGTGGTGCTCAACGGCAAGACCCTGCCGCTGCGGCAGGCGGAGCGCCTGGACCTCGGCAGCCGGCTGGATGACGGCGCCATCAACGCCAGCTTCGGCTGGCCCGACGGCAGCAATTTCCACGTCGAGCAGTTCGCCGGCTCGCCGCTGGCGGTTGCGCTGTTCAGCTTCTCGGAGGGCGAAGCGCGCTGGAGCTGCCGGCCCGGCCGATGATGGCGCTGATGGCACCGGGCCAAGGGCCTACATGCCGCGGAAGCGGCCGCGGTGGGCGCGGCTGACGGGCAGCGGCTGAACCTGCCCGCGCAGGTGCACCCACAGCTCGCCATCGTCGCGCCGCTCGATGCGCTCGATGGCCCGCGCATTGACGACCGAGCCGCGGTGGATCTGCCAGAACAGCTGCGGGTCCAGAGCCTGCTGCAGCTCGCCCAGCGACATGCGCAGCAGCAGCTGCTCGCCGCCCTGGCTGAGCGCCCGCGTGTGGCGCAGCTCAGAGCGCAGCGCGGCGAGCTGGTCCACGTCGAGCAGCTTCATCGTGTTGCCCGTCCAGGCCTGCAGGAAGCGCAGCCTTTCCGACGGCCCGCCGCCCTGCTGCTGCAGCCGCTGCACGGTGGCGGCCAGGCGCGCAGGCGTCAGCGGCTTGCGCAGATAGTCGACGGCGCCATGCTCGAAAGCGTCCAGCGCATGTTCGGGGTGGGCCGTGACGAACACCAGCCGCGTGCCGGCCGGCGCCAGGCTGGCAAGGGTCAGGCCGTCGATGCCGGGCATGCGGATGTCCAGGAAGGCGACATCCGGCCGCAGCTCGTCCAGCAGCCGGCGCGCCTCGGTGCCGCTGCTCGCGCGGGCGACGATGGCGAGCTCCGGCCAGGCCTCGCCCAGCAGCTGCTGCAGTTCTTCGAGCAGCTGGGGTT